>QNFS01000018.1 GCA_003646415.1 Gammaproteobacteria bacterium | reverse complement strand
GGTGGCACAGCACAGGCGGGCGGCGGTGGCGACGCCGGAGCCGCTGGAGGAAACCCCGGGCCAGTGATCGGGGTTCCAGGGGTTTACCGGCACTTCCAGGTCCGGGTGATAACCGGACAGGGCAAATTCCGTCATATTCAGTTTGCCCAGTGAGATGGCGCCCGCCGCCTCCAGCTTGTCCACCACCGTGGCATTGCTGTCGGGGACCCAGTCCTTGAGTATCTTCGAAGACACCGTGGTTCGTGTGCCTTTTGTTTGCAGCAGGTCTTTCAGGCCGACGGGGATGCCGTGCAGGGGCCCCCGGTAGTTGCCGCTGTTGATCTCCTGCTCCGCCGCCCGTGCCTGTGTTAGGGCCTGCTCCGCTGTCACTGTATTGAAGGCCTTCAGTGTGGGGTTCAGGGCTTTGACGCGCGCCAGCATGCATTCTGTCAGTTCCACTGGCGACAGTTCCCCGGCCTTTATGGCTCGGGCGAGTTGGCTTATGGGTTGTATTGCCAGGTTTGTGGTTGCAGTCATGAAGGGGATCCTCTCACTGGTTCATTGTTGCTTATCTTATAATAGAACCATCATGTCGCAAAGCAAATATTATAATAAAATGGTATTTAATAGCTAGATGGCCTCTATAAATGCCGATTTTATATTGACAATTCGACTAAATGCTATTAAATTCATGCGTATGTTATAACATATGTACTTTTGATCTTCTTCTGTAATGGATGGCAAAGGCAACTGACTAGAGGATAAAACACCATGTTGGGTTTGATGCAGGATTTTCCGATTATCGTTCCGCGCCGGTTTTGCGACTATGCGTGACCCGGGATCTGATATGAAGAAGCCCGAAGCCGTGATCCAACATGTTCTACAGGAGCGCCCTGAGCCGACGGTCGCACTGAACCCGCTGACCGGTTTGCACCTGGATGATGTGAAAGAGATATTTTCCAGAACCGCGTTGCAAGGTGCGCGTCAGCCACTGATTCTTGCCAAGCACGCGGCAAACCACAGCCGCAAGCTGGTGGATATCCTGGCGCGTAAATCTGACCTTGTGCCGGAAAAGTCCGACCCGCGATTCAGGGACGATACCTGGCGCAACAACGGCGGCTATCTGCGTTTAATGCAGTCTTACCTGGCGATGAACGAGTCGTTGCAAGAGTGGGTTGACGATCTGGACCTGGGTACTGTTGATCGCTTGCGCGCGGATTTTCTGCTGCGCATAATCGGTGATTCTATCGCACCCACCAATACCCTGTTGGGCAACCCCGAGGCCTTGCGCAAGGCGTGCGAAACCCGCGGCAGAAGCCTGTTGCAGGGCACGAAAAACCTGTTGGCCGATGTGCGCGACAATCACGGCATTCCCTCCCAGGTAAAAGGCGATAGTTTCGTCCTGGGTGAGAATATCGCCACCTCAGCCGGAGCCGTTGTGCTGCGCAACGAGGTGCTGGAGCTGATTCAATATGTGCCGACCACCGCGCAGGTGCATCGGCGCCCCATGTTAATGGTGTCGGCGATGATCAATAAATTCTATGCGCTGGACCTGACGCCCCAGAAAAGCTTCATCAAATTTTGTGTCGACAATGGCCTGCAGGTATTCGTGGTCAGCTGGGCCAACCCACAGATGGAAAATGCCGATTGGGGTATCGAGAAATATGCCCTGGCGGTAATGGAGGCGATTACCGCCGTGAAATCCATTACCCGCTGTAAAGACCTGAACCTGTTCTCCCTCTGCTCTGGCGCTATGATGACGTCCGCCATGGCCGCCTGCCTGAAAGCCCGGGGTGATAACTCGATTCACTCTATGACCATTGGTGTCTGCATGCTGGAGATGCAGCAACATGATATGGAGATGAGCGCATTTGCCAGCCCGGAAGTATTTGATCGGGTAAAACAGCGCTCTAAGAAAGCGGGCGTATTGCGCGGTCATGAGCTGGCCCTGTCCATGTTGTGGCTGCGGCCCCGGGATTTGATCTGGAGCAATGTGGTCAACAATTACCTGCTGGGTAATGAACCGCCGGAATTCGATTTACTGTACTGGAATAATGACTGGACCAATTTGCCCTCCCAGCTGCACGCGGATGTAATCGATATGTTTTCGACGGCGTGCTTATCCATGCCGGGAGAAATGAGGATTGACGGTACGGCGCTGGATTTACAGGCGCTGGACTGCGACAAGTTTTTTCTCGGTGGCCTGTCGGATCATATTACGCCCTGGAAAGCCTGCTATCGCAGCGCCGGGGCCTTTGGTGGCAACAAGGAGTTTTTATTGTCCAATAGCGGGCATATGCAAACCATGCTCAATTCACCAAAGAAGAAAAACGCCAGCTTCTTTATCAACAAAGCACTGCCCGGTGAGGCAGAGACCTGGCTGGAGCAGGCGGAACTGCAACAGGGGTCCTGGTGGTTGTACTGGGGGGATTGGGTACAGTCGCGTTCCCTCGCCAAAAAGAAGGCACCGCTGCGTCTGGGCAACAAGGCATATCCGGCGGGTGTTGCCGCGCCGGGCGAATATGTCTATCAACAATCTGAGTAAGGGCCAGGAGGTTCTGTGGGTAAGCAAAACAGAAATTGGATTGATATTGGATGGTACGCATTTCGTGACATGCAAATACGCTATGGCGTGCGGCGCGGTAAAGCGGGCGGTACGCCCCTGGTCATATTCAATGGTGTAGGCCAGAGCATAGAAGTACTGCAGCCCCTTATTGAGGCACTGGATGGTGTTGAAGTCATTACCTATGATGTACCCGGTACCGGACTTTCCGATACACCGGCGCTACCCTGGCGTTATCGCCGGCACGCCGAACTGGCGGTGGCTCTTGTGAAGCATCTGGGTTACGACAGTGTTACCGCTATGGGTATCTCCTGGGGTGGTCCGCTGGCACAGCAGTTCACCAGACAAAACCCCGCTCTTGTACAGAAGCTTATCCTGGCCGTATCGCCACCGGGAAACCTGATGGTGCCCGGCAAGCCCGGAGTTTATTGGCGCATGGCTCACCTGAAACGTTTCACCGATCGCAGCTATATGCGCAGCATCGCCAGCCATATTTATGGCGGAACCATGCGCACGGATGACTCTTCGCTGGATGCACACATAGAAAGGTTGCAACCGCCCAGCCGGCGCGGCTATCTCTACCAGGCGCTGACCATGTGGGGCTGGACCAGTCTCGCCTGGCTGTGGCAGCTCAAGCAGCCCACCCTCATTATCCAGGGGGAGGATGACCCGATGGTGCCCAAGCTGAATGCGCACATCATGGCCTGCCTGATTCCCGACTCACAGCTGGAATTTGTCGACTGCGGGCATATGCTGATACTGACCCGTGTGCCGCAAATATCCAAAATGATCAAGAGCTTTATGGTGGCATGAAGTGATGAATGCAACGAATCCCGCTTCTTTCAGTACCCCTGAATTGGCAATCGAACAACTTGAGGAAGGAAATGCCTTATGCATGACAACTTATTTGATTTGTCCGGCAAAGTGGCGCTGGTAACCGGCGCCAGTCGCGGCATCGGTGAAGAAATTGCCCGGGTACTGGCACGCAATGGTGCCCATGTGATTGTGTCCAGTCGCAAGCTGGATGGATGCCAGGCGGTGGCAGACAGTATTACCGAGGCCGGTGGCAGCGCCTCGGCCTTCCCCTGCCATGTGGGTAGCATGGATGATATCGGCGCGATGTTTGCACACATCCGTGAGAGTCACGGTGTGCTGGATGTACTGGTGAACAACGCCGCCACCAACCCCTACTACGGTCACATACTGGACACCGACATCGGCTCGTTTGAGAAAACGGTTGATGTGAACGTGCGTGGCTATTTCTTTATGTCCATCGAGGCGGGTAAGTTGATGCGTGATAACGGGGGCGGCGCCATTGTTAATACGGCATCGGTGGCTGGTATCCAGCCCAGTCCGGGGCAGGGCATTTACGCGGTAAGCAAGGCGGCGGTTATCAACATGACGCGCGCTTTCGCCGGTGAGTGTGGTGAGCACAATATCCGGGTTAATGCCCTGCTGCCCGGGCTCACCCAGACCAAATTCGCCGGCGCCCTGTTCGACAACCCGGAGTTTTACGATGAGGCGGTGCGGGCCATCCCCCTGAAGCGTCACGCCGTTCCCAGCGAAATGGCCGGCGTGGTGTTGATGCTGGTGTCCAGCGCGGGCAGCTATATCAGCGGGGAATGCATAACGGTGGATGGCGGCCTTACCGCTACCCGCCTGTGAATAACACAACAAACAAAACTGATGAGGAAAATGAAATGAGCCTGGTAGAAAAACTGCATCACTATGTGGCCACGATGAAATCCGACTTCGAGGGGTCCCTGGACCTGTTGGCGGATGACGTGGTCTGGATCAACCTGCTGCCGGAACACGTGCCCTTTGGCGGCACGTATAGGGGCAAGGCGGAAGTCGTCGACTTCTTCACACAGATGGCGGGGGCCTTTGAAATCGGTGACTACCCGTGGGACCAGTTCGAGTATATCGAATCCGGTAACGAGTTGGTGGTGGTGGGATATGAAAAAGACGGCAAGGCAATTCCCACTGGCAAGGTGTTCGATCTGCATTTCGTGTGGGTGGTGAGGTTCAATGATGAAGGCAAGCTGTGCTACTTGCGCGAGCACAACGACACCGCTGCTATCGGCGATGCGTTCAAGTCATGAAGGCGCACATAGAGAGAATCATGTTGAAATCAAAAATATTCAGTACATTACTACTGTCAGTTTTCGCCGTGGGTGCGGTACAAGCGGCCAGCTCCGGGAAAAACATCGTGTTCGATGCGGAGTTTGTACAACTGCGTGCCCAGCACGGTGAAGAATAGGTGGCGGAAGACAAGATGCTGCGCGCCAAACTGGCCGAGATGCGTAAAAAACACGGCCAGCACCCCGTTTGCCCAGAGTGTGGTGGAGCTGGATCGTGATATTGGCCAGATCATGGACAAACTGCAGGAACTGGGACTATCCGAGAATACCCTGGTTATCGCCATGGCGGACAATGGACCCATGCATGAACTGGCGCCAATGGGGCCACATGAAATTGTCGTTCGCGGCGGCAAGGGTGATTACCTGAAGATGGCACCCTATTTGTGGGCCTGGGCTGCCTTTGATCATATGCGCGAGTGCCATTTGAATATGATCGAGCAATACCCCAATCGCCCACAGACCCATGGCGTACCCTACGAGGGTATTGTGGATTTACCGGCAGAAGCCAAAGCCCTGGTGGCGACAGTGCCAACCACTTATTGAGCGGAGACAAATCATGGACTTTTCATATAGTGAAAAAACCGAACAACTGTGCGCCCAACTGCGCAACTTCATGGAAGACCACGTCGTGCCGCGCATCGGCCAGTGGAGTGAGGAGATACACGGCGGTACCTTTCCCGTCTCCTTTATGGAAGACCTGAAGAACCTCGCTAAAGCCGAGGGGCTGTGGAACCTGTTTCTGCCCCATTTGCGCGATGGGGAGCCGGGCACCCAACTCACCAACCTGGAGTACGCGCCCCTGGCGGAGATTATGGGCAGGATTCCCTGGTCTTCCGAAGTATTCAATTGCAGCGCGCCGGATACCGGCAATATGGAAGTGCTGCACATGTTTGGCTCCGAGGCGCAGAAGGAGCAGTGGCTGACGCCCTTGCTCAATGGCGAGATTCGCTCCGCTTTCGCCATGACGGAGCCGGATGTGGCGTCATCGGATGCCACCAATATCCAGACGGCCATTACGCGGGATGGGGATGATTACATCATCAACGGCCGCAAGTGGTTTATCACCAATGCCCACCACCCTAACTGCCGGATATTTATCGTGATGGGCAAGACGGACTTTGCTGCCGATACGCACCGGCAGCAGTCCATGGTCCTGGTGCCCATGGACACCCCGGGGCTGGAACTGGTGCGCAATATCACCACCATCAATCATCACTCACCGGAGGGGCATTCCGAAGTATTGTTCCGCGATGTGCGGGTGCCGGTGAGCAATCTGATCGCCAACGAGGGCGACGGTTTTATGATTGCCCAGGCGCGCCTCGGCCCCGGCCGTATCCACCACTGTATGCGCGCCATCGGCATGTCGGAAGTGTGCCTGGAACTGATGGTGGCCCGCTCCCAGGAGCGCAAAACCTTCGGCAAGTACCTGTACCAGCATGGCAGCATCGCCGAGTGGATAGCCCGCTCTCGCATCGAGATCGAGCAGGCGCGCCTGTTAGTTTTGAAGGCGGCGTCGCTGATCGACCAGGTGGGCGCGAGGCGCGCGCGCAAGGAAATATCCATGATCAAGGTCGTTGCGCCGACCCTGCTGACCACCATCGCCGATCGCGCCATGCAGGTATTTGGCGCCATGGGTGTCAGCCCGGATACACCACTGGCAGATTTTTATACCGGGGGACGCGTGCTGCGCTTTGCCGATGGTCCGGACGAGGTGCATTTGCAGACTATAGCCAGGCTGGAACTCAAGGAAAGCCAGGATAATCTGTTGAATATCGCCAAATACCTGACTCCGCTGGAGCGGTGATGTCGCCCTCAGGGAGGGCTGCCACAAGGGTAGTGTGCCGGCGGCCTCAGTGCTGTGAGCTCGCTTTTTTACGCTCGGCCCGCAAGCGCCGTTTCCTGGTCATGCGGCGCTGGGTATGATAAGACAGAACATCCCGGGCCAGCGCTTTATCTTCCGGTGATAATTTGTCGCAGCCCCTGTACTGTTTGAATAGATAAAGCAGGTCTACCTTTCTGATATGTCCGCGCAGCCCCTCTTCGAGATGGGCGAGGTCACGTACTATGCTGCGTCTGAACATAAAGCGGGGGGGATGGTGGCCACTGGGGCAGTCGAAAAAAAATAACTCGGGCTCGTTGTTCCCGCTACTCGATGAAGCAGGGAAGGCTTGCCGCAGCAGGATGTTCCGGGTCTTCAGGTCCTTGTGATAAAAGCCGTGCCCATGCAGCACGCGCACAGCCCGGGCCAGTTGGTCAAGGACTTTCCGCACGCCGGCCACACCACCACTGTAAAGGGCGCCAGCCTCGATGATCTTCTCCAGGTCCGTGGCACGCTCCACCTCGGCGGTGACGATCACCGCTTTTTCCGGTACACCCCATTTTGTCTGATGGCCATAGGCGACGAGCCGGGGAGTGCCCAGGCCCAGCTTGTTGAAATACTGCAGATTGCGCAGTTCACGCTGGTAGCGGCTGGTGCCGAGCCAGTGCCGAATGCCCGGCCCTTTAAAGGTTTTTACATAGTAGACAGATTGCAGGGTCAGGGTGGACACACCGCTGCGTGAATCCAGGGTGACTTGTTCCATGGGCGACTGCAGCAGTGTGTCCATGGACTGGAATGTTGTGCGCTCTGTCACGTCCAGGGTCTCAGACTCTACTGCCCAGTGAGCGTGCCTGAAAAACCGGCCGATGCCTGCCTTCATTGTGCGGCCAGCATTGCCCAGGCTCTAATCTATAACTGCCAGTTGGCGAAAACCGAAAACGAATAGACTTCGTTGGTGCTGTATTCACCACTCCACAGATGCGCCTCTATTTTGGCGCTGCCCAGATCGATGTAATTGACATAGCCGCCCAGGGTGAGCGTATCGCTGAGCGCATAGCGCGCCCCGGCGTTATAGCGGACCTGACGGTCGACGGGTAAATCCGCGGTGCGATCATGAGAATCCACCGGGTTGGTATCGTAGGCGACGCCTGCGGTCAGGTCCCAGTCCTCGTTGAGTTTGTACTGAAAGCCTGCGGCGTAGTGGTAGGTGTCTTCCCAGTTTTTCTCCAGGGCGGCGCCGGCGCCGGTGTCGATAGCGACAAGTACGTTGTCCATGTCGCTCCAGTTATCCCAGCCCACGGTGAAGTCCAGGCCCAGCCGGTCGTTGAGGTCGTGATGCAGGCTGGCCCTGACGGTCGCGGCCATGGTCAGCTCTGTATCGGAACTCGCCTTCAGGCCGGCGGGTTTGATCTTGAGGTCACCGCCGTATTTGATGTCAAATTTACTCTGGTAGGTAATTCCCACCCGGGTGTCAGCGGAAAATTCATAGATAGCGCCCACATTGTAGCCCCAGCCCGTATCGTCGCCATCCAGTTTAACCCTTCCGTCTTCCGCGCCGGTAACCAGGCTGGTGGGAGCTCGCAGCTTCAGGTCCAGTGATGAGTAGTAGTATTGGGCTTTGACGCCGACAGATAATTTGTCGGTGATCTTATAGGCGACCGATGGCGCCAGCGCCAGCAGTATAAGCTCGACCTCAGTAGACTGATAGCGTCCCACCCAGTTATTCCCGTAGTCCAGGCCGGCGCCGGACAGACCGCCAAAGGATATACCGGTGCTCCACTTGTCCGATCCGAGATCGTTTGTATACGCGAAGGAGGCACCCGGCGCATCGAGGCCGGCCTGGCCGCCATCACCATCGCCGACGAACGGGTGGGACTCATCCACATCAAATTCCGCCTTGGGGATGAATGCACCGGCGGACAGGAACAACTGACTGCCCTTGATAAGGGCTGAACCTGCCGGGTTGTGAATAATGGTTGCCGCGTCGTCAGTGCCGGCACTGGCGCCGGCGCTGGCGCGACCGCCGGCGAAGTCGCCCCAGTCGTTCAGCCACAGGCCGCCAGCCAGGGCCTGGTTGGCGCCGAGCAGGGCCAGGGCGAATGCGCTCCGTTTAAACAGGGTCTTCATCGTCATTTATCCTTTGAAGGATCTTTTCCGGTGGGTTTTTCGAGTGGATGGCACCCGGCCATCCACCTGTTTACCGTAACCCCATGTTACACAGGGGATTATGAATGACCACAAGGTATTTTGGTGGAATTCACAAAGCTTTAGCGTGGCGGTAGCTGCGGCCAGTGCGATGGCCAGGCCCTCCCCCTCGATATTTGCCGGCAACAGTGAAATACTGTCAGCCAATGCGTATTTTCATGCCCTTTTTGGCGTTATTACTGCCTGCTGTCGTAACAGGCGCTACCTTTGAGTTGCCGCCGCAAGAGTTTGATCTTGTCGGTGCGATACTGGTGGTGGAAGCCTTGCCCGAAGACACACTGCTCGATGTCGCGCGGCGACATGATATCGGCCAGGAAGAAATCGTGCGCGCCAACCCTGAGGTCGATCGCTGGCTGCCCGGGGGCGGCACGAAAATCATCATTCCATCGCGCCGCATTTTACCGCCAGTGCCCCGCGAGGGCCTGATACTGAACCTGCCCGAGATGCGCCTTTACTACTATCCCGAGCCGAAGCCCGGCCAACCCGCGCAGGTGCAGACCTATCCTGTCAGCATCGGGCGTATGGACTGGGCCACCCCGCTGGGAGAGACGAAGCTGGTGGCCAAGAAGAAAGACCCGGCCTGGCATCCGCCGGAGTCCATTCGCCTGGAACATGCGGCGGATGGCGACCCGCTACCTGAAGTGGTACCCGCCGGCCCCGACAACCCGCTGGGGCGCTACGCCCTGCGGTTGGGTATTCCCGGCTATCTGATACACGGCACGAATAAGGTCTTTGGCGTCGGTATGCGGGTTTCGCATGGCTGCATTCGCATGTTGCCGGAGGATATAGAAAAGCTGTTTTTGCAAGTACCGGTTGGCACACCGGTGCGCATTATCAACCAGTCGGCCAAGGCTGGCTGGTACGGGGGTGAGCTGTATCTTGAGATTCACCCGCCGCTGGAAGAAGATCAGGCCGCCAGGGATGCGCTGGTCGAGACCGTGATGCTCGTTATCGATGAGGCGCTGTTCAGGCGACCGGGCAAAGTGAACGCGCGGGCGATCGAACGGGCGATCTCCCGGCAAAACGGGTTGCCGGTCGTAATCTCCGGCGAACCCTGATGCTATTTGTACATTGATTTCTTGAACATGCGATCCAGTTTTTCATTGGTGTCCTGGGCTGTATCGCGGGCTTCCTCAGCAGCCGTTTTTGCCGCTGCGGCATCCTGTTTGGCACTGGCCGCATCCGACGCCGCCTGGTTGGCAGTCGCATTGGTTTTCTGAACTTCAGCCCGCAGGGCATCGACGTCTGAAGTGGTCGCACAACCGGCCAGGCCTGTTATTGCCACCATCACCAGTCCTGTTGTTGTGGTTTTGAGCATATTGCGCATAGCGTCATTCTCCATACTGAAAAACCGGGCATTTGCCCGCTGATTAATCCTTAACCAAACCGGCCCTCCTGATGGGGTGCGCGGTTTCGAGTGTTACTGCGCGAAAGCGGTCGTCAGGCTTTACCTTCGATTCCCTTCCAATCTATATTTTGGTAGATAGGAGCCCTGATCGCAAGGAAATATTTTTACGGTTTTCCCGCGGGCCTGTGCCAGGAATTCGCCTAACGCACACTCACTCGCGTTCCCACCCTGACCCATTCGGCCAGTTCCTCCACTTGTTTATTGGTCACGGCGATACAGCCGTCGGTCCAGTTGACGTTGTTGTGAATCTCCAGGCTTCCCGCCCCAATGCCGTGGATACCCAGATGGCCGCCGAGGCTCGTGCCCTGGGGTGGTGACTCCCCGGTGCGCCATGCTTCGCTTATGGTGTGGTATTCCTCCGGGTTTATCGAGCCATGCTTTAATGCGCGCCGTGCATTTTCCATATTGGGGTAATTGATGGAGAGAAACAGGTGGAAGTGGTTGCTGCTCCTGATGCCGTCGATTTTGTAATCACCCAGTGGGGTCTTTTCGTCCTTCAACCGCTTTTCCCGCGTTGAGCCATTACTGCCTATGGCGATATTTTCATAGGTGTGCAGTGTGCTTTCTCCTTCCATTACGGACAATGTCAAAGCTCTGGTATCGACCAACAGCCAGATGTCTCTGGACTGCGCCATCGCATTGCCCAGGGGGGAGAGACCACCAGGCAGAAAAAGGCCGGCGAGCAGCATGGCATACAGGAATATGGCAGGCCGGTTAAAGGATGTCAGTTTGGCGCCGCGCATACCAAGACCCGCCATACGATGTGGTTTGTGGCCGGAGATAGCGCGGGAAGGGTTTAGCTGTTGGCCAGCATCCACTTGCGCAAGCGGTTGGAGTCACCGAATGGGGTGAGTTTGCCAAAGGAGTTGAGCAGCACGATGGATATGTCCTCACCCTCTATATTGGCCTGCATTACCAGGCAGCGACCGGCCTCGTTAATGTAGCCGGTTTTACTGAGTTCGATATCCCAGTTCTTGTTCTTCAACAGGCGGTTGGTATTGCCGTACGTGAGTGGCCCACGTCTGCTGTAGGGCCGCACCTCCCTGCGTGTGGTGGTGGTGGACTGGGTGATCAGGGGGTAAGCTTCAGCGGCGTTGAGCATCCTGGCCAGGTCGCTGGCGGTGGATACGTTCTCCACCCGAAGTCCGGCGGGGTCGGCGAACCGACTGTTGCTCATGCCCAGAGCCCTGGCCTTTTTATTCATATGGGCAATAAAGTTATCCATGCCGCCGGGGTAATTTCTGCCCAGGGCGGTAGCGGCGCGGTTCTCGGAAGACATCAGGGCCAGCAGTATCAGTTCGTGGCGGGGCAGAGTGGCGCCATATTGCAGGCGTGAGCCCGTCAGGCGGATAAGATCCCGATCCTCTTTGGTGATGGTGATCTTCTCCTCGAGATCCAGGCCGGCATCCAGTACCACCATGGCGGTCATCAGCTTGGTGATGGATGCGATGGGTCGTACCGTATTCACGTCCTTACCATAGATTATGTTGCCACTGGCATCGAGCACAATGGCGGAGGCGGAGCGCAGGTTGGGGTTGCCCTTCAGTTCGGAGAATTTGGAGTTGCCGGCACTTGCCGCCGCAGTGGCGGTTAATAGCACCAGAACGAGTGAAATTGCTCTCGTAATACCCATGGCTTTGCCCGTCCCGTATGGTCCATTATCGTTGTTATTACAGTGATTACGCCCCCGTAACCACTGCTGTATTCTGCCTTAAACTCAGGAAAACCTCCAGTGGACCATTTCCAGCGTAATTTCGCGCTGGTGGAAGGTATTTTTGCAGCTTTCTAGCCCGGTTCTGATTCGGCGCCAACTCCCACGCGCAACAGGCCGCGAAATGCCCGACTGACTGTTGAGTCACCCGACAGTACCCGATAAACGTCCCGGACTATCGGCATCTCTATTCCATACTGTTCCGACAGGGCCATCACCGCGGGCGCGCTCTTGACGCCCTCGGCCACCATGACCATCTCGTCGATGATGTCCTGTATATTGCGGCCCTTGCCCAATTCCACGCCTACATGACGGTTGCGGCTCTGGGGGCTGGTACAGGTGGCTATCATGTCACCCATGCCCGCCAGTCCGGAGAAGGTTTCAGCACGCCCGCCCATGGCCACTCCCAGGCGGGTAATTTCCGCCAGGCCGCGGGTAATCAGTGCGGAGCGGGTGTTATCACCGGCACCCTGGCCATCGCCCATGCCCACGGCGATGGCGACAATATTCTTTAGTACCCCGCCCAGTTCACAGCCGATCACATCGGTATTGGTGTACGCCCGAAACAGGCCGCTTTTGAATACGTTTTGTAATTCCCGCACGATGATTTCGTCTTCCATGGCGATCACAGCTGCGGCTGCCTGGCCTGCCATGATTTCCCGGGCCAGGTTGGGCCCCGTGAGCACCCCCACCGGGTGGCCTGGCAATACCTCGTTAATAATCTCGGTCATGCGCATGCCGGTGTCCAGTTCCAGGCCCTTGGTCAGGCTGATCACCGGCACCCAGGCGCGGATGTGCTTCTTCACTTCCTGTAACACGGTGCGGAAATTGTTGGAAGGGATACCCATGACAACAATATCGGCGCCGCCCACCGCCTCGGCGATATCGTTGGTGGCCTCCAGTTTATCTGGTAGTTTCGCGCCCGGCAGATAAGTCTCGTTGGAGTGCTGTGTATTGATTTCGTCCACTGTGGCCGGGTTGCGAGCCCAAAGCCTGACAGGGGCATTGCGCGTGACCAGCGAGGCCACGGTAGTTCCCCAGGAGCCCCCACCCATGACGGCTACATTCAGGTTCGCCATTATTACTTCTCCTGTAAGGTGCCGCGACTGGTCACGCCGATTGCACGGATTAGATTGATTCGTCGCAAAAGGTCGCGTAATTCGCGCGCCAGTTCCCTGCGATTATCGGCGACATTCGGGTCACTGCAGTCCGTCAAATTGCGGCTCTGCAGCATCTTGAAGCCATTTTTGAATAGTAGCTTGCCAATGGAGGACTCGCTGCTGATCCTGCGCTGCAGGTAGGCCTGCCTGCCCTGCTTCAAAGCGTCGTTGACACAGGCATTTTCCTCCAGTGATTCCGATGGGGCCAGGCGAGCGGCCAGTGCCGCTACCACCGAGTAGGCCTCAGCGAAGGTCAATAGTGTGATGTGGGACACCAGCGGTATCATGGAATTGAGTAAGGAGCCGAAGCCGACGGCGCCTTGCGCCAGCAAGGTTTCCCAGTTCTCGTCATAGCGATCCAGTTCCTCCCGAATTTGCTGGTGAAATTCCTCCGTAGGGGCGTAGAAGAACTCGAACTTGAACAGATCCCGCA
Source organism: Gammaproteobacteria bacterium (assembly GCA_003646415.1). Lineage (GTDB taxonomy): Bacteria > Pseudomonadota > Gammaproteobacteria > Pseudomonadales > Halieaceae > JBALVO01. The sequence continues at coordinate 9,433 of QNFS01000018.1, read as the reverse complement.
GGTGGTCCACCTCGCTCCAGAATACTTCCAGCGCCCCGGGTCCCTCATTCTCACTGGCTTTCAGCACGGCCAGTTCAATGATGGCCTTATTGACGAAAAAGTGGATGACGGTATTGCGGTAGTAACTCGCCACCGGATGTTGGTCCAGGTCGATGCCGTACACGATTTCGAGGCCTTCGTCATATCGCGTGACGATGCCCTCATCAATCATAATGTCCAGCACGCCCCGCATCTGGTCTGTATGAGCCATGTCCAGGTCCTTGGAAATACGCAGCTTGCGTGCCTCTGCCCAGGCCAATAGTGCGGTGATATCATCCATCACCTCATCCTCGGTGAGTGCCCTCGGTGATGACCCCAGCAGGCTCATGGTGACCAGTGAGGGGAAGGTGATGGGGGTGACGTGGTTGGCTTCCACCGCGACTTCGAAGGCGATCTTGGACAGGGCCAACCGATCATTCGGCTCGGGCGCCCGCTCCAGCACTACAGGTTCGCCGATATCCATATAGACCTTGCCCATGGGTCGGGCCAGGCTGCGAATATAGCCGATAAACCAACGCAGGGATTCGGCGCCCTTGCTGCGGCCGGTTTGTTCCGTGGCGTATTCCTCCACATCGCGTATCAGGTCATAGCTGATGGAGATTGGGATGATATGAATATTTCTGGCGTCAGTCGCGTTGCAGGCCTCCAGCACATATTTCAACAGGCCGTAGCGTGGTGGCATCAGCTTGCCTATGCGCGAACGCGTACCCTCGAAGGCCCAGTTCATCGGGAAACGCTTCTCCATAAGGTAGCCGATATAGTGGCGCAGGGTGATCTTGTACAACTCGTTGTCCCGGAAGCTGCGTTTGATAAAAATGCCGCCGGCCCGATGCAGCAAAAAACCCAGCCCCGGAAAATTCATATTGGCGCCGCCGAACATGTGGGGCATGGGAAAGTCGTTGTCGTACAGCACCTTGGGCACCACCATGCCGTCCAGGTAGGTCTTGTGCGTCCATAGCAGCATGGAGGGGTTTTCACGTACGATCTGGCGCATTTTTTCCACCGCGGCCTGGTCATAGACAATCTCCTCCTCGTAACCCAGGCCGAGACAGAACTTGTTGAACTTGGCGTAGAAATCCAGCCAGAAGGTGCTGGGCCTGGACACCATTTCATCCATATACCCCGCCGCTTCCTTCATCAACTCGGCCTTGGAGGCACCCGTCTCCGCTGCGATTTCATCTACTGCTTCGTTGTAGGCGGTATTGGTTTTCAGGCTGGCGGCCACATGACGCGGTACCTTATAGCGGCCCCCTTGCAGGCGACGCTCGGCCAGATCAAGCACCACCACCGCCTGGCGTGCAACAAAGCTGGCGAAGTCCTGCTGGGCTTTCTCATCCTCCACGCTGTGGCGACGCTCGAAGCGTGTGCGCAGGTTGGCCACGGAGTCCGGTACCCCGGCAATCAGGTGCACTCGCTCCGGCCTCTGGCTGAGGATTTTGCGACCGCGGTGGGTGCCGGGGTGGCGTGGGTCGCCGAATACAAAGTCGCGCAGGCGCGGCCCTGAATTGATGGCCTTTGGTGAGGGCAGCCAGGCCACCCGCAGGGGGGTGATGAGTGTGTCAGCCGGCAGGGCCAGGGCCATGACCAACTGCGCACTGTCCATGCCTTTGCGGTCGTGGCCCAGGTTCAGACAGACCTGCGGCGCCTGGAACTCCTCGCTACCACTGGGTGTGTGCTGGTGAATCCATCCCCTGAGAAGTTCCTGTTCAAAACTGTTGCGGATATCCAGTATGAACAGGACCTGCTGTTTACCCCTGGCGGGCCAGGGGCTGCTGTCGTGGTATTTGCTGGCTAAATCCATACCGGTGGCACCTTCTATTTTTTATTTTTTATTTTTGGCCTGGCCTTGGCTTTAAGCTTGGGCTTTAGCTTTGCCGGTGCCTTTTTGGCAGTGCCGGCTTTGGTCTTCGCTACCACTTTGCGTTTGCCCGCGGTTTTCTTTGTCACGGGCTTTTTCGCGGCCGCTTTCGGTTTGGTGGCAGTTTTTTTCTTCACAGCCGCCCTGGGTTTGCTTTTGGTTTTGGTTTTGGTTGCAGTTTCTTTCTCCTTGGGTTGTCCCAGTGTGCGGGCGAACATATTGCGTACCTCCCGCACATGCTCGTTAACTGTTTCCGCGCGCCAGTCGCTGGTGTCGACAGGCGGCAACACCTCTACTTCCACGGTGGTGGAGCGGTACACGAAGTCACCCTTGGGCGCTACATCTCCCGCGTTGTGGATCACGACGGGCACCATCGGCACTTCTGCCTGCATCGCCAGGTGGAAGGCGCCTTTCTTGAATGGGTGTAGTGTGGGCGAGACGGTACGGGTGCCCTCAGGAGCCAGCACCACCGACTTTCCCTCCTTTTGCATCGCATCCACCAGTGGCGAAATGGCGTGGATGGCGCTCTTGCCATCCGCCCGGTCTATAAATACCACGCCGCCCATCTCCAACACCTTGCCGATAATGGGATTCTCGGACTTGATTTCCTTCTTGCCAATGCCGGCGATATCCCGGCGTAGTAATTTGGCGATGATAATCACATCGGCCTTGCTCTGGTGGTTGAACACGAACACCGCCGGTCGGTGGGACCACAAGTGCTCCTCGCCCTTCACGTTCAGGTCCAGGCCAATTAACGCGCTGGCGGTGTCGGCGAACAATGAGAAGGAGAAGTTCTGAGAGTCGCGCTTGGAGCCGGTGAGGGCATACACGGGCAGACCCGCGAGGAAGCTGGTCACCAGACTACTGGTGGCTGCCACAGAGCGGATGAACTGGCCCGTGGAGGGGCGACCGCGGCTTCCGAATCTGGCGGTGGGCCATTGCTTGTCGTGTGCGACTCGCGCCAGCCCGGAGCTGGGGTTCAGTGCTATGGGGTGACCGACACGCTCCAGCAGTTGCAGGTCATCCGTGCTGTCGGAATAAAAGAAACTGTCGTCGAGATCAGCGTCGTACTTCTCGGCCAGGGATTCGGCTGCATCCACTTTGCCCTGCCCGAAGCATGTGGGGCTTATCACGCCACCGGTGAACTTGCCGTCTGCCACTTCCAGGTTCGTGCACAGCACATGAGCTATGCCCAGGTCGGCAGCGGCCGGCTCCACCTGATAGGGGGTCGCGGAGGAAATGATTGCCACCGTGTGACCCTTGGCCATATGGGCGTTTACCAGGGCGCGGGACTCGGGGTAAATCAGGCGTGCTATCTGTTTGTTATAAATCTGCTTTCCCACATCGTGATAGGCTTCTTCCTCAATGCCCCGCATGAACTGGGCGTTGACCGCCATCATGCCTGAAAAACCGAGGTTGCCCAGACCGAAACTGCCCATCGCGCGCACCAGCTCAATAAGCTCCCTTGGGGATAAGTCACCCCGTCTGATTTGCTCCCGGATGAAGGCAGTCGCGGAATAACCGGCGATGATGGTGCCGTCGAAATCGAAGATAGCAGCGATTTGCGGACCCTCGGGAGAGTCCTCTATATCCTGTAACAGTTGATTTATGCTGGCCATGATCCTTCCTTATGTAATTTGGGAAGCATAGCGCATTTTGAGAATAAAAAAACGCCGTTGCGATTGGAGGCGCAACGGCGTTTCAGGGTAAAGCCTGTTTTTGTTATCTGCCCTGGTATTTTTTCTCCGGCCCGCAACCGGATCACGTCCCCATGGCCACAAACATCTCTGACAAATGTTTGTCAGCTTTCCCAAATACTGGTGCTGACCTGTAATCTAAATTCCCCTGATCAGTCACCACACTTTGAGTATATGCAACTTTGTAAAATGTACAAGATATTCTGCCATGATATTTATTTATATCTCTTAATAACCATAAGTTATTTCTATTGGGGTGTCACTATGGCTTTATGCGAAACAGCAGTGTCGTACGATCAGAATTGAATTTAGTGTACCTCGTGTGTATCCGGAAACTCCCTTTTACTAGATTTTTTATGCAATAAGTCCCCGGTTGTGCCATCCTCGGACGACACAGGACAGCTCGACTCGGAACCGGAATGACAACTGATTCTTATACTTTATGGCGCCCGAGGAGCCTCTTGTACCTGCTGGTATTGTTCCTGTTGGCTTTACTCCCCCGGCTTTACAGTGCCCAGACTCTGGGGTGGGGGTGGGACTCTCCCGAGAGTTTCACCCTGGTCAACTTTGATGAAGCCGGTTCTTGCAGGGCGGCTTTGGGGGGCTTCGACTATTCCACGTTTATAGGTCGGCAGACCATTGCCATCGCCAATGTGCTGGGCCAGGGGCCTGATTCCGGCATCGCCGGTAACCCGCGGGCGGTGAAGGCATTCTGCCACAATGCCAACCATATCCTGATAGCCCGAACGTATTCGGCCGTTACCGGTGCGCTGACGGTGGTGCTGGTGGCTGTGATCGCGCTGCTGCTGGTGCCGTTGCAACCCGGCATCGCCTGGACAGCGGGCGCACTGCTGGCGCTTTCCGGCTTCCATATCAGTGAATCCCATAGCGGCACGGTTGATGCGCCCTCGGTATTCTTTATCTACTTGTTTTTGGTGGTGATGGCGTTTGCCGTTAGCCGGGGCTCGCGCTGGGGTTTGCGCTGCAGCCCGCTATTCCTGGTAGCTGCTATCTGGACGAAATACTGGGTTTTCGCCGTATTTGCCTATGTGGCCTACATCCCCTTATGGGTGTGGCGATACGTGACGAGCGGTATGGGTCGGTGGCGTATCACCGTAATTGCTCTTGCGACGATGGTGTTGTTCGCCATGCTGACCAATAGCGCTTTCCAGGAGGCACAGCTTTACCCGCTGCTTGCGGCCTATTACCTGGTCATTCCCTGGCGTCAGATGCAAAGGCCGATGGTACTTGTCTGGCTGCTCGTCCCGGTACTGGCTTACGGGGTATGCCAGATAGACATCATCGCCAGCTATACCACCGGCGGTACGTCAGGCAGTTTCGGTACGAGCTATGGCGCCATAGGTTGGAACAAGTGGCTGCGCAACCTGGTGAATGTACCGGCGCTGCTACTGGTCGGTCTTGGCTTGCCGGCCTGTCTGTTTATTCCCGCCGGGATACGCGTTATAGCCCGTGGTGAGGGTAACGTGAGAGCCTGGTTGTGCCTGACCCCTCTGCTGGTTTTTGTGCTGTTCATGGCGCTTCTGGCGCCGGTAACCTATTACCGGCATTACCTGGCGCTGCTTCCTGTCGCCGCGATAGTGGCTGCCTTTGGCCTGTATGCCACACCCTGGGCGTCGCGTTGCTGGTTTATGGTACTGTTCTTTATGTGGCCAGCGTTGTTGGCGATAGATCTTGTGCAGGATTATCACCGCGGTGATCCGCGTGTCGAGTTGCGTCAGTGGTACGCGCAAAATCAGGGTGCCCGCGTATTTACCAGTTTTTATGTAAACCCTCCGGCGGGCAATAGCCAGATCTTTCGCCCTGAATACGCCTTTGGCGATGCGGCCACGCTGCGCCAGGCCCACTATCTTATTTTGAGTGAAAACTGGTACGACACCGCCTTCGCCAATGAATTAAATGGGCCTGTCGTCAGCGATCCGTCGCGCCTGATCAAGACAAAACCGGAGTATGTGCAGTTTTATCGGGCGGCCCTGGCTGGTCGTCACCCGAATCTGGTGCTGGAGAAATCTATCGATGTGAAAAATTTCATGCCGGAATTGCTGATGCACCATTGGCTATACGGCACCTTCCAGCTTTTTGTCGGGGATATCAGGGTATTTCGTATTGTTAATTGAGCGCGACAAGCTTTTTTGGGTGTTGCCGGGTGGTGCTGAACTGAGTGGCAAATGCCATTTCTGAAAAAGACCCTTCGATTCGGCGTGGTGGGCGCACTCACCGCTGTTTTGCACTATGGACTGCTCTATATAGGGGTCGAGGCCCTGCAACTCAATGTGACAGTGGCCAGCAGCCTTGGTTTTGTGGTGGCCGTGATATTTAATTACCTGATGCACTACAGTTGGACCTTTGATGAGCCGGCGCCGCACGGCAGGACATTGCGGCGTTACCTGGTAATGATTGGCTGCGGCTTCCTTATCAATGGTGCCGTGATGTACGCTGGGGTGCAGTGGGTGGTGCTGAATTACCTGCTCACCCAGGCGCTGGCACTGGTTGTTGTTGTGTCCTGGAACTTTGTCATGTCCAATGTCTGGGTGTTCAGGCGTTGATATTTTCTGATTGAGGAAGCTGCTTTGTCGGATTTTCTTTCTGTCGTCGTACCCGTTTATAACGAGGCCCCTGTATTGAGTGAGTTTCATGCTCAGATGTGCGAGGTGATGAATGCGACTGATTGTACTTATGAAATAATTTACATCGATGATGGCAGTACCGATGAATCGGTCGATACCCTCAACAGTATCCGGGATGATGATGATAAGGTTGCGATCATTGAGCTGAGCAGGAATTTTGGCAAGGAGATCGCCCTGTCGGCAGGCCTGGATCACGCCCGTGGAGATGCGGTCATCATTATTGATTCGGACCTGCAGGATCCGCCAGAGTTGGTGCATACCTTCCTGCGAGAGTGGCGCGGTGGCTACGACGTGGTCTACGGCAAGAGGGTTGACCGCAGGGGTGAGTCCAGGATGAAAATACTCACCGCAAAATGGTTTTACCGGACACTTAATTATTTAAGCGACGTGGAAATCCCCGAGGATGTAGGTGATTTCAGGCTGTTGAGCAGGCGGGCTGTCGATGCGCTGGTGTCGCTGCCTGAGCGGCATCGCTATATGAAAGGATTGTACGCCTGGATTGGCTTTCCACAAAAATCCATTCCCTATGTTCGTCAGCCAAGGGAGGCAGGGCGGACCAAGTGGAGCTATTGGCGGTTGTGGAATTTTGCGCTGGAAGGCATCACTTCTTTCTCGGATGTGCCACTCAAGGTGGCTACTTATATCGGTATCGTGACTTCGGGTGTGGCTATCATTTATGGCCTTTTTCTGCTGGTGAGAACCCTGATCTGGGGTAACCCCGTCCCTGGCTACCCCTCGCTGATTATCGTCATGTTGTTTCTGGGCGGCGTACAATTGATATGCCTGGGTATAATCGGTGAGTATCTTGCCCGAACCTATCAGGAATCCAAATTGCGCACGCTGTATTTCGTCAAGGGATACCACCCCGCTTCCAGTCCAGGCCAGGTGGCTGAGCCCGAGTAATTCAGTTGTGAATATCCGCCACGTCAACTCAGGAAGGGGAGACCATATTGCCCTCAAGGGATAACTACACCCAACTCACGGCGCTGCTGCTGTCTGTCGCCGGGGCCCTATTATTTCTGTCTTTCGGCTATACCGAAATGGCCGGCTCCGATATGTGGTGGCATATCGCCGCGGGACGGGAGCTACTGCAGACCAAAACCCTGTGGATGGTCGATGACTGGTCCTACTCAGCCCTGGGCAAGGACTGGCTCAACCACGAGTGGCTGTCAGACATTATTTTTTATACCTGGGTATCTGTAGGGGGGGTGGAATCACTGGTCTATTGGAAATGGCTGGTTCTTGTCGCCACCTTTGCCATTCTGCAGCATGTACTGAGCCGTGAGAGCGGCAGCCCTTTTGCGGGTCTAGTATGCGCCGGTATCGCAATGGCTATTGCGGCCCCGTTTCTGGATGTGCGGCCTCATATTTATTCATTGTTGAACTTCAGTCTATTGCTATTTCTGTTATTGGGGCGACAGACGAAAACCTGGTTACTGGCGATCCTGTTCGTTGTCTGGGTAAACCTCCACGGTGGCTTTTTCTTCGGGCTGATGGCTCTGGGTATTCTGGTTTTCCCCTGGCGCAACTTCAGCCTGGACACGTTCCGCGCAGCGCTACTGGTGGGAGTGATTTGCCTGCTGGCCGCCGTGTTGAACCCTTCCGGATTTAAGACTTTTTTGTATCCATTGAAATACGCTTTTGACGACAGTTCACCATTCAGGCAATTGGGTGAGTGGCTGTCGCCTTTCCTGCGTGGCGGTATACGCTCACCGCTGTTTTTTGTCTTCATGTGGGCGCCGGCACTCGCACTGGTTTATCTGCTGCCGCGTGTAAGAAAAACCGTCGCGGTGCCCTGGGAGGGAATCTTCCTGACGGCCCTGACCCTGGCCATGGCGCTCACCAGTCGTCGCTTCATTCCCTTGTTTGGTATGTCTCTGGCGGTAATGCTGGCCCCTCTTGTGGGTCTTTGTTTTCGCAAAGTCCAGGGGCAGAAGTTTGCCGTGGCACTGGCGCTTGGCGCACTGCTTTTTTCTGCCTGGCGCATGCTGCCATATCCTTTAAAGTCTGGCCCGGCATTTCATTACCTGACGGCCGAGTACAGCTATCCGGTGGATATGCTTAACTTTATCGAGGGCAATGGTCTGCAGGGTAAGGTGTATGCGCTCTACAACTGGGGTGGTTATATACACTGGCGCACCGACGGTGACTTGAAAGTGTTTATAGACGGTCGGGCAGACACGATTTACGACGCTGATACCTATAACCACTATGTAAAGGTGCTGATTTCCAGCCCGGGATGGATAGAGAAACTGGAGGCTACCGGGCCGGATTATGTGCTCTGGCCGCAGTTGCTGAAATCAGGTCAACAAAAACTGCAGCAACTGCTGGACACTGGCAGGTGGCGGCCCGTATACAGGGATTCGGTATCCTGGTTACTGGCGCGGTCCTCACTGAAATTTCCAGGCAACATGACCGCGGCACCGGATACGCCCTGGCGCGATCTCACCATTGGCCAGTTCAGTGCCTGGACGGGCAAGAAGGATAAAGCGATTCAATATGGCGAGAAGACCCGTCAGGCTATTCCCTGGCATAAGGGCGCTTGTAATCTGCTGACTTCAACCTACAGAGAATTGGGTAAGGAGGACAAGGCGGAGGCTGTCCTGCAGCAGTGCCGCAGCTATTTCCCGTCGTATTTTCTGCGGTGAGGCCGCAGTGGGCCATTGCCATGAATCACGGCGTTTCAGGGGGGCTACATTTCATCCGGTTCCCGCCCCACAGGTCGTCCCGCAGGCAAACTGCCTTATTGATACAGCCTCCACCCTGATAATATTCTCAACGGGGGGGTGTTGAGCAAAACCCAGCGGCCGCTTATAATGCGCTCCCTCTCAACAGGACCATAGCTCAGTTGGTTAGAGCGCTACCTTGACATGGTAGAGGTCGGCGGTTCGAATCCGCCTGGTCCTACCAAACAAGAAAGGCCACCCCTTTGGGGTGGCCTTTCTTGTTTGGAAAGACTGGGTGGGTGAGAACCGCAACCCGGTTTGACAAAATGCGCCAGCAATTTGAAACGAGGCGCACAGCGCCGAAGCCCGCAGGGTCACTACAGCCCAAAGGCTGTAGTGATTCATCCGCTTATCCAGCCTGCGGAGATCCTGCAACCCGGTTCGACAAAATGCGCCAGCAATTTGAAACGAGGCGCGCAGCGCCGAAGACATGGTTAATACTTTTGCCATGAAGGGGTTGTCCGCTGG
>QNFS01000017.1 GCA_003646415.1 Gammaproteobacteria bacterium | reverse complement strand
TTTGGTATCTGCCTGGGCCACCAGTTGCTGGGCCTGGCCAGTGGCGCCGTGACCATGAAAATGAAGTTCGGCCACCATGGCGCCAATCACCCGGTGCAGAACCTGGACGACGGCTCCGTGTTGATCACCAGCCAGAATCACGGTTTTGCCGTGGATGACGGACAGCTTCCCGCCAACCTTCGGGTCACCCACAAATCCTTATTCGACGGCTCTCTGCAGGGTATCCACCGCACCGACAAAGACGCCTTCAGTTTCCAGGGCCACCCGGAGGCCAGCCCAGGCCCCCACGATGCCGCCCCCTTATTCGACCATTTCATCGAATTGATTGCAGCGAGGGCGGCTGGCCGTCCCACCCGAGATAGTTGATCACGTATGCCTAAAAGAACCGATATCCATACCATTCTGATTCTCGGCGCCGGGCCTATCGTTATCGGCCAGGCCTGCGAATTCGACTACTCTGGCGCCCAGGCCTGCAAGGCCCTGCGTGAAGAGGGTTACCGGGTCGTCCTGGTGAACTCCAACCCGGCTACCATCATGACCGACCCGGATATGGCCGACGCCACCTATATCGAGCCCATTGAGTGGCAGACGGTGGGGCGCATCATCGAGACAGAAAAGCCGGATGTGCTGCTGCCCACCATGGGTGGCCAGACCGCGTTGAACTGTGCCCTGGATCTGGCCCGTGAAGGAGTGCTGGATGAGCACGGCGTGGAAATGATCGGGGCTAGTGTAGAGGCCATCGACATGGCGGAGGACCGCCAGCTGTTTGGCCAGGCCATGAAACGCATTGGTCTGGAGACGCCGCGCAACGCCCTTGCTCATAGCCTGGAGGAGTCTTTCCAGGTGCTGGACCAGATAGGTTTCCCCTGTATTATCCGGCCCTCTTTCACCATGGGTGGTTCCGGCGGGGGTATCGCCTATAACCGTGATGAATTCGAAGAAATCTGTGTTCGCGGCCTGGACCTGTCGCCCACCAAGGAATTGCTGATCGACGAATCACTTATCGGCTGGAAAGAGTATGAAATGGAGGTGGTGCGCGACAAAAACGACAACTGCATCATCGTCTGCTCCATCGAGAACCTCGATGCCATGGGCGTGCACACGGGCGATTCCATCACAGTGGCCCCGGCCCAGACCCTGACCGATAAGGAATACCAGATAATGCGCAATGCCTCCCTGGCGGTGTTGCGTGAAATAGGCGTGGAAACGGGCGGTTCCAATGTGCAGTTCGGGCAGGACCCGAAAACCGGGCGCATGGTGATAATTGAAATGAACCCCCGGGTGTCTCGCTCCTCGGCGCTGGCCTCCAAGGCGACCGGATTTCCTATCGCGAAAGTGGCGGCTAAACTGGCGATTGGCTACACGCTGGATGAGCTGCAAAACGATATTACCGGCGGTGCCACACCGGCGTCCTTCGAACCGGCCATCGACTATGTGGTCACCAAAATTCCGAGGTTCGCCTTCGAGAAATTCAAGGGTGCGGATACCCGCCTCACCACCCAGATGAAGTCCGTGGGTGAAGTCATGGCCATCGGTCGCACTTTCCAGGAATCGTTGCAGAAAGCCCTACGCGGCCTGGAGGTGGGCTCCGCCGGTTTTGAGCCTATGATCGACGTAGACAACCCCGACCTGCGGGCTGAGCTGGTTGCCGAGTTGACCAACCCCGGGCCGGATCGTATCTGGTACCTGGCGGATGCTTTTCGCGCCGGCATGAGCATAGATGAAATTTACCAGTACTCCGCTGTGGACCCCTGGTTTCTGGTGCAGATCGAGGATATCGTCGAGACCGAGAACAGTCTGAAAACGGTTGGGCTCGGGGAACTGGCGCAGCAGCAGATATTCGCCCTCAAGCGCAAAGGATTTTCCGATGAACGGCTGGCTGTACTGCTGGGCGTGTCAGAGACCGAGGTACGTGAGCATCGCCAGGGGCTGGGTGTGCGCCCGGTCTACAAGCGTGTGGACACCTGTGCCGCTGAATTTGCCTCCGCCACGGCCTATATGTATTCCACCTATGAGGAGGAGTGCGAAGCGGCCCCCACTGGCCGGGACAAGATTCTGGTGCTCGGCGGCGGTCCCAACCGTATTGGCCAGGGTATCGAGTTTGATTATTGCTGTGTCCACGCGGCGCTGGCCATGCGTGAAGACGGTTATGAAGCGATCATGGTCAATTGCAACCCCGAGACCGTCTCCACTGACTACGACATCTCGGATCGCCTCTACTTTGAGCCGGTGACGCTGGAGGACGTGCTGGAGATTGTGGATCTGGAGCGGCCCAAAGGTGTCATTGTACAGTTTGGTGGCCAGACGCCACTGAAGCTGGCGCGGGCCCTGGAGGCACAGGGCGTACCCATCATAGGCACCACGCCGGACGCCATTGACCGGGCAGAGGACCGGGAACGTTTTTCGCAAATGATCCGGAAATTGGGTCTCAGGCAACCCGCCAACACCACGGTACGCAGTACCGACGAGGCCGTGGCCGCGGCGAAAAAAATTGGTTACCCGCTGGTTGTGCGCCCCTCTTACGTGTTGGGTGGCCGCGCCATGGAAATTGTCTACCGGGAGGAAGACCTGTTGCGCTATATGCGCGAGGCGGTACAAGCCTCCGACGATGCGCCGGTACTGCTGGATAGCTTCCTCAACGCTGCCGTCGAGGTAGACATCGACGCGGTGAGTGATGGCGAGGAAGTGGTGATCGGCGCCATCATGCAGCATATCGAACAGGCAGGCGTGCACTCGGGTGACTCCGCCTGCTCCCTGCCGCCTTACAGCCTGGATCCGGCGGTGCAGGATGCGATGCGAAAGCAGGTCAAGCAGATGGCCCTGGAATTGGGTGTGAAAGGCCTGATGAATGTGCAGCTGGCCTGGCAGGATCAAGAGATATACGTGATCGAGGTCAACCCGCGGGCGTCGCGCACAGTGCCGTTTGTATCCAAGTGTATAGGCATGTCCCTAGCCAAGGTCGCGGCCCGTTGTATGGTGGGCCAGACCCTGGTGCAGCAGGGGTTCACCGAAGAAGTGGTGCCCCCTTACTACAGCGTGAAAGAAGCGGTGTTGCCCTTCAACAAATTTCCCGGTGTGGACCCCATCCTGGGCCCGGAGATGAAATCCACCGGTGAAGTCATGGGTACCGGTGACACTTTTGCCGGTGCCTTCGCCAAGGCGCAGCTGGCGGCCGGGGATGCGACACCTGACGGTGGCACGGTACTTATCAGTGTGCGCGATGCAGACAAGCCCGGGGTGGTAGCCGTGGCGCGGGATTTGTCGGCCCTGGGGTTTTCCCTGGTAGCCACCGGCGGGACTGCAAAAGCGCTGGAAGAGGCGGGCCTGGCGGTGCGCCGGGTGAACAAGGTGACGGAAGGTCGTCCCCACATTGTGGATATGATCAAGAACGATGAAGCAGACTTCATCATCAATACCACCGAGGGCCGGCGCGCTATCGAAGATTCGGCGTCCATTCGGGCCAGCGCCGAGGCGCATCGAGTGTTTTACACAACGACCCTGGCGGCCGCCGAAGCGATATGCATGGCGCTGAAGCATAAAGGGGACAGGACAGTGCGGCGTTTACAAGACCTGCACAGGAGTATCACAGCATGAACAAGTTTCCGATGACAATCACCGGGGAAGCAGCCCTGCGTGAAGAACTGGATCGACTGAAAAGGGTTGAGCGGCCGCGCATTGTGCAGGCGATTGCCGAGGCGCGAGAGCACGGTGATCTCAAAGAGAATGCCGAATATCACGCTGCCCGTGAGCAGCAGAGCTTTACTGAAGGTCGCGTGATGGAGATCGAGGGCAAGCTGGGCAACGCCCAAATTATCGATGTTACGGCGATCCCCAAGACCGGCAAGGTTATCTTTGGCACGACCATCGACCTGATCAACATCGAAACTGACGATACCGTCACCTACCGTATTGTTGGTGAAGACGAGGCCGACGTTAAAAGCAATCTGATCTCAGTCGGTTCTCCGATCTCCCGTGCGCTGATTGGCAAGGAGGAGGGCGAGGTCGTCGTGGTCAAGGCACCCAGTGGTGATATCGAGTACGAGATCGACCAGGTTCAGCACATTTGAGCCCCTTCTTCGTGGGCAGTATTATCCTGGTACCCAAATACTGGCACCCGATACAGCGGGGCAGGCCCTGCGCATTGCCCACCAAAGCCCCACTACGCGCATGCAAATAATTCTCATTTAGGTTATCATCCGTCTTTTGTGGCGATACCCCGACAGCTATGAACTCCTCCTTATGGAACCTAAAGGCCGGTGATCGGTGCGAAATTCTCGGTTATGACGATGCCCTTGACGACAAGTACCGCATCAGGCTAATGGAGTTCGGCTTTCACCCGGGTGAAGCGGTTGTTTGCATGCATGCACTGGCGTTCGGAGCGCCCAAGGTCTACCGCGTCAGCAATACCATGTTCTCGCTGGATGACGAGGTTGCCCTCCACGTCCGGGTCAGGCTCAGCGATGACCATGCCTAATACTTGTGAATCCGGCACCCATGAATAAAGTTATCCTTATCGGCAGCCCCAATTCGGGTAAGAGCCTGCTGTTCAATCGCCTCACCGGCTTGCAGCAAAAAGTCGCTAATTTCCCGGGTATCACCGTGGATGTTGGGACAGGTAGGTTGCGGGCCTTGCCCGACACTGAACTGATCGATTTCCCCGGTACCTACTCCCTGCAGGCGATTTCGGCGGAGGAGAAAGTCGCGGTTGAATACTTTGAGCATGCACTGGATGACCCTCAGGTAAACCATGTGCTGTGCGTTATCGATGCAACCCGCCTGGAAAAAAGCCTCTATTTTACTCTGCAGGTTATTCGCGACTGTGAGTGCCACGGTAAACGAGTAACTGTGCTGGCAAATATGATCGATGTGCTTGATTCTCACGATATCACCCTGGATATAGAGGGTTTGTCAGCAGCGTTACACACGCCGGTTTTGCCGACTTCCGCCCGTTCTGGCAAGGGGCTGGAGGCGGTTATCGCGCAGTTGAAGCGGAGCGCGGCGGCCGGAGAGTTTATTCCGCGCAGCCACCTGATCGACTCCCCCGATGAACTGCTGCGCGGTACTGCTCATCAACTGGCGCATCGCTATGGGCCCAGGGGCGATGTGCTGATCAAGACCCAGACGCGACTGGACAATTTTTTCCTGCACTCGTTGACGGGCGGCTTCGCTTTCTTTGCCATCATGTACCTGTTGTTCCAGTCCATATTTACCTGGGCGGCACCCATGATGGATGCTGTGGAGACTGTACTGACGACAATGGCTGATTTGGTGGTGCCGTTGATTGGTAACCAGGTGGCGCAGGATTTCACCTCAGACGCCCTGTTTGGCGGTATCGGCGCCTTTCTGGTTTTTGTACCGCAGATTTTTGTGCTTACCTTTGTTATCGGCCTGCTGGAAGACTCGGGTTATATGGCCCGGGCCGCACTGATATGTCATAAACCCCTGCGCTTGTTCGGGCTGACCGGCAAGAGTTTTATACCCATGTTATCAGGGGTGGCCTGCGCTATCCCGGCGATCTATGCGGCGCGCGCGATCGATTCCCCGCGCAAACGTCTGCTGACCTATATGGCGATTCCGTTGATGCCCTGCGCAGCGAGACTGCCGGTTTACACGCTGTTGATTGCCGCCTTTATCCCCTCTGGCACCGTCCTCGGTGGGCTGGTGGGCTGGCAGGGCCTGGCCATGTTTGCAATCTACTTTTTCGGCATGTTCTGCGGGTTGTTGGTTACTGCGGTGGTGTCGCGCACCAGTAAGGATCACTACACCGATTTGCCCTTTGTGCTGGAGCTGCCGCCATACCGTATTCCCGGTTTGCAACCTTTGATACACAACTCATGGAACCGCTCCAAACACTTTGTGAGCAAGGCCGGGAAAATCATCTTCACGGTGACGCTGGTGGTCTGGTGCCTGGGTTACTTCCCCAATTATGGCACCGACCTGGGGGCGTCCTGGTTAGGTCAGATAGGCAGGGTTATCGAACCCTTGTTTGCGCCCCTGGGGCTGGACTGGCGCTATGGCGTGGCTATCTTTACTTCATTTTTGGCCCGCGAGGTATTTGTCGGTACGCTGGGAACCATATTCGGTATTGAGAACGCAGACGAAAATATGACGCCACTGGTGGAGCATATACAGTCCAGTGATATGACTATCGGCTCCGGGCTGGCATTACTGGTATTTTTCGCTATCGCGTTGCAGTGCGTGTCCACAATGGCTATTTTGGCCAAGGAGAGCGGCTCCGGCTCGCTGGCAATCAAAATGTTTGCCGCTTATTTCCTGTTGGCCTATATCGTGGCATTGGCCGTTTACCAGTTGGCCGGTCTGTTGGCTTGACGGGGCTTATTCACTCCGCTCGTGCTGAAACAGGCGAACTTCTGCCAGTACCAGTTGTGCGATCAATTTAACCATAAGGGCATGATTTTCCTTGCGGATACCCTCAAGGCCGGTGTTGATCTGCTGGTACAGTCTGTCCCTTTCCTCCCGGTCGCTGCTTTTGGGCAGTTCGACACTGAAGCTGTACTGCTCTGACTCGCTGAACTGGGCATAGATCTGGGTCAGCTGGCTGGTGGCAAAATCGATAAGTAGCTCATCGGCGCCTTTGGCCGCCAGCAGTGTGCGCAACTGCCGATCGAGGAAAGCCAGGCCCTGGGCCTGCTGTGACGGGAATTTGAGGATTTCCCCCATGCCGCGTTATCCATGAGCTGATTTTCAGCAATCATAGCGAATTTTGCGACGTGTTGCTTTTCCTTATAGGGGTCGAATCAAGTTCGAGAGGCGTGGGTCCGGCTTGTCAGTCCTGCGCAGAATCATGATGATGTTGCCGATACTCTGCACCATCTCGGCACCTGAGCGGTCACAGATATCGGCCGCCACTGTGCTGCGGGCCTCACGCGAGCCCACCACCAACTTGATTTTGATCAGTTCGTGGTCGTTCAGGGCACGGTCCAGTTCCGCGATCACGCCCTCGGTAAGGCCGTTACCAGCGACAGTGACAACCGGTTTCAGCTTGTGTCCGATCGCTCGCAGCTGTTTGATATTCCAACTTGCTTTCTTGCTCATAGTGTTTCCTAGGTATAATAGGGCGCCTGTGCGGGGGGCAGACTCTATACAAGTTTACATAAGCCGCCCCAGCCACGAAACTACTGTACTGTAACAAATAAAGTGACCGACAATGGCCAGAAAAAAATCCTCCAGTAAAGCCTGGTTGAAAGAACACCGGGATGACCTCTATGTACAGAAGGCCCAGCGTGAGGGGTACCGCTCGCGTGCGTGTTACAAGCTGCTGGAGTTGCAAGACAAGGACCGTTTGATCCGCCCCGGTATGACGATACTGGACCTGGGCAGTGCGCCGGGGGGCTGGTCCCAGGTAGCTGTAGAACTGGTGGGACACAGGGGTCGGGTAATCGCTTCGGATATCCTGCACATGGATGGCCTGGCCGGCGTGGAGTTTATCCCGGGAGACTTCACCGAGGAAAAGGTCTTTGAGCTAATTCTTGCGGCCATTGGTGGCAAACCGGTGGATCTGGTGATTTCCGATATGTCGCCGAATATCAGCGGGGTGAGCGCCGCAGATCAGCCGCGGTCTATTTATCTGGTAGAGCTGGCACTGGATCTGGCGCGGCGGGTGTTGAACCCCGGGGGGGCATTTGTGGCCAAAGTGTTTCAAGGAGAGGGCTTTGACGAGGTGTTTCGTGATAGCAAATGCTCTTTTTCAAAGGTGCTAACCCGCAAACCCACAGCATCCAGGCCCCGTTCCCGTGAGGTATATCTGGTGGCGAAGGATTTTAAGGCGAGCTGAATATTCTTTGGCCGCAGCACTTGAAAAATGGAGAGACTACCCCAAATGTAATAGATTGGCTATAATCCCTGGAGCGGGACACTTGCCCCGGCCCGTGATACAAAGTGTGGATCTGATCGGGAACCCTTAGCGAGGTAACGACAATGAACAATATGGTAAAGAATTTATTGCTTTGGCTGGTGATAGCCGCTGTCCTGTTGACTGTTTTCAGCAACTTCAGCATGGAAAACACCACGGAACAGGTTGGTTATTCCGAGCTTATCCAGGAGATTCAGCACAGTCAGGTCAAGAAGGTGGTAGTGGACGGACTGACCATCTCCGGTGAGCGTTACGATGGCTCCTACTTTGAGACTATTCGGCCCATGGTAGAAGATCCCAAGCTGATTGATGACCTGCTGGAGCATAACGTAGAGGTGGAGGGCCGCAAGCCGGAGGAGCAGAGCGTGTGGACCCAGTTGCTGGTAGCCAGCTTCCCCATTTTGATTATTATCGCAGTCTTTATATTTTTCATGCGCCAGATGCAGGGCGGTGCCGGTGGTCGTGGCGGCCCTATGAGTTTTGGTAAGAGCAAGGCCAAGCTGTTGGGTGAAGACCAGATTTCTACCACCTTTGCCGATGTGGCGGGCGTGGATGAAGCCAAGGAGGATGTAAAAGAGCTGGTAGAGTTCCTGAGCGACCCGAGCAGGTTCCAGAAACTGGGCGGACGAATACCCCGGGGTGTGCTCATGGTGGGTCAGCCCGGTACCGGTAAGACCCTGCTGGCCAAGGCCATAGCGGGTGAGGCCAAGGTGCCTTTCTTCTCTATTTCCGGTTCTGACTTTGTCGAGATGTTTGTAGGCGTGGGTGCCTCCCGCGTGCGAGACATGTTCGAGCAGGCCAAGAAACAAGCCCCCTGTATCATATTTATCGATGAAATTGACGCGGTTGGCCGGCACCGTGGCGCCGGCCTGGGTGGCGGCCACGACGAACGTGAACAGACCCTCAACCAGCTGCTGGTGGAAATGGACGGATTTGAGGCGAATGACGGTGTCATTGTTATCGCCGCCACTAACCGCCCGGATGTATTGGACCCGGCGCTGTTGCGCCCCGGTCGCTTCGATCGCCAGGTGGTGGTGGGATTGCCGGATATCCGCGGGCGTGAGCAAATACTTAAAGTGCATATGCGCAAGGTGCCGCTGTCGGAGGATGTAGAGGCGTCCAAGATAGCGCGCGGTACACCGGGCTTTTCCGGTGCCGACCTGGCCAACCTGGTGAATGAGGCGGCTTTGTTTGCCGCACGCAGCAATGTGCGCACGGTCGGCATGAACCACTTTGAGCTGGCCAAGGACAAGATCATGATGGGCGCCGAGCGCAAATCCATGGTGATGTCCGAGGATGAGAAGCGTAACACCGCCTACCACGAGGCGGGGCACGCTATTGTTGGTCGCCTGATGCCCGAGCACGACCCGGTATACAAAGTGAGTATCATTCCACGGGGTCGCGCCCTGGGTGTGACCATGTTTCTGCCCGAAGAAGATCGCTACAGCCACAGTCGCAGGTACATCAACAGCCAGATCTGCAGCCTGTTTGGCGGGCGTATTGCAGAAGAGATGACCTTGGGTAAAGATGGCGTGACTACCGGTGCCTCGAATGATATCCAGCGGGCCACGGAGATTGCCCGCAAAATGGTTACCCAGTGGGGCTTGTCGGACAAAATGGGGCCTCTGATGTACGACGAGGGAACCGAGGAGGTTTTCCTCGGCCGTAGCGTCGCACAGCATCAAAACACTGTTTCCGGCGAAACGGCCAAGCAAATTGACCAGGAGGTGCGGCGCATCGTCGATGAATGTTACACCAGCGCGCGGAAAACTCTGGACGAAAATGTCGACAAGCTGCACGCGATGGCGCAGGCTCTGATGCTTTACGAGACTATTGATTCCAATCAGATTGATGACATCATGGCGGGGCGTGAGCCCCGTGAGCCCAGCGACCGGGGTGATACCAGCGGCGGACACAGCCCAGAGCCCGATGCCCCGGCTGACCAGAAGGACTCACAGAGCCCTATTGGTGAACCAGCCGGCGAGCACTGATTCAGTCCAGGCCTCGCGCTGACCCTTGGTTCTTCCTGAAGAACCTGATGCTCCGGTGCTGAACTGCGCCGGGCGCGGTCTGGATTTGTCCCGTCCCATCATCATGGGCGTTATCAACACCACCCCCGATTCTTTTTCCGATGGCGGTACCCTTTATCGTGGCTCACAGCTCGACGTTGAGCTGGCCCTGACTCGTGCCAGCGACATGGTGATGCATGGCGCCGCTATTCTGGATATTGGCGGTGAGTCCACCCGGCCCGGTGCCGCGCCGGTATCACAGGCTGAAGAAATGGACCGGGTACTACCACTGGTAGAGCGCATTGCCACTGAACTCGATGTGGTAATCTCGGTTGACACCAGTGCACCGGCGCTGATGAGGTCGGCAGCCGGCGCTGGCGCCGGGCTGTTGAATGATGTGCGCGCCCTGACCCGTGAGGGTGCCCTGGAGGCTGCCGCCGCCACCGGTTTACCCGTTTGCCTGATGCATATGCGGGGCGATCCCGGTACCATGCAGAGCGCTCCAAGCTATACGAATGTGGTCGCTGAAGTCTGTAACTTTTTGCAGCAGAGGATTGCCGCCTGTGAAGCGCAGGGCATTGGCCGGGAGCGCTTGTTGCTGGACCCCGGGTTCGGCTTCGGCAAGTCTGTAGAACACAATCTGCAACTGCTACAGCGATTGCCCACATTAGTGGCTTTGGGTTTGCCGGTATTGGTGGGACTATCGCGCAAGTCCATGATAGGTAAGATAATAGGCCGCGATGTGGCGCAGCGCCTGCCGGCCAGCCTGGGCTTGGCGGTATTGGCGGTGGAGCGTGGCGCTGCGATCATAAGGACGCACGATGTCGCCGCCACCGCAGATGCCGTGGCGATGTGGGTGGCATTGAACGAGTCGGGGGATAAATGAGTAAACGTTATTTTGGTACGGACGGGATTCGCGGTCTGGTAGGGGATTCACCGATTACCCCGGACTTCATGCTTAAACTGGGTTGGGCCAGCGGCCGTGTTTTCTCCCGGGAGTCGGCTGAAGATGGCCGCTGTCTGGTCATTATCGGCAAGGATACCCGGGTCTCTGGTTACATGTTCGAGTCCGCTCTCGAGGCGGGTTTGGTCGCCGCCGGGGTGGATGTGAAATTGCTGGGCCCCATGCCGACACCCGCTGTGGCGTTGATGACGCGCACCCAGAACGCGGAGGCCGGCATCGTTATCAGTGCCTCACACAACCCTTTTTATGACAATGGCATCAAGTTTTTTGGCGCCAATGGCTCCAAGTTGCCCGACGAGATTGAACACGCCATTGAGGCCGAGTTGGAGTTGGAGCTCACCACGGTGCAGTCCAGGCATATCGGCAAGGTGCTGCGGGTGGTGGATGCTGCCGGACGTTATATCGAATTCTGCAAGTCCACCGTGCCGGAAGGCTTCAGCCTGCGCGGCCTGCGCATAGCGGTTGACTGTGCCCATGGCGCTACCTATCACATCGCACCCAGCGTGCTCAGTGAACTCGGCGCTGAGGTGATCAGCATGGGTGTGCAACCGGATGGTTTTAATATCAATGAAGGTGTAGGTTCCACCGATATGTCCGCGCTGTCCCAACTGGTTACCGAAAATGACGCACACCTGGGTATTGCCTATGACGGTGATGGCGACAGGGTGCTGTTGGTGGACGCTGCGGGAGAGCTGGTGGATGGGGATGAGTTGGTCTATATCATCGCAATGCACCGCCTGGCCGCGGGAACCAGTGACGCCGGCGTGGTCGGAACCCAGATGTCCAACCTTGGTCTGGAGCTGGCGTTGCGAGATGTGGGTTTGCAGCTGGCCCGGGCACAGGTGGGTGATCGCTATGTCAAAGCGCTGATGGAAACTAATGACTGGTCTTTGGGAGGTGAATCCTCCGGGCATATCATCTGCTCCGATGTGACCACTACCGGGGACGGTATTGTCGCTTCCTTACAAGTGTTGATGGCGCTTAAGGCTGCGGGCGCAGATCTGGCCACGTTGCGGTCGGGTATGAAAAAATTCCCCCAGGTCATGATCAATGTCACCGTTGGCGGCAAGGTCGATCTGGCTGATTATCCAAAAATTGCTACCGCGGTGGCGGCTGTTGAGCAGCAGTTGGGCGAGCGGGGCAGGGTATTGTTGCGGCCCTCTGGCACAGAGCCCAAGGTGAGAGTGATGGTAGAGGGCGAAAATGCCGAGGAAGTTCAGTCCCTTTGCGCAGAACTGGCGCAGGAGGTGGAAAAGGTCCTTGCCTGAGGTGATGCCGCGCACCTTGTAACTGAGCACTATCTTGGGTAAGATTGCGGCCGCTTTTTTCACCGGGAGTTTGGTATGCGTCAAGGACTGGTGGTAGGTAACTGGAAGATGCATGGCTCCCGGGCCAGTGTCGAGGCATTACTTGGTAGCCTGCTTGATGCAGACGTCGCGCAGGGGGCTGTTGTGGCCCGCGTCGAAGCGGCCGTTTGTCCCACGTATGTGCATTTGGCGCAGGCTCTGGATCTCTGTGCTGAATCTTCTATTGCGGTTGGGGCCCAGGATTGCAGCCACATGCAGTCCGGGGCGTACACTGGAGAAGTCGCGGCCGAAATGCTGGCCGAGTTGGGTTGCCATTGGGTCATTCTGGGCCACTCAGAGCGACGCCAGTATCACGCCGAGTCGGATGACCTGGTGGCCGCCAAGTTGGCAGCGGCGGTAGAGGCTGGGTTGCAGCCCATCGTCTGTGTCGGTGAAACCCGGGAACAACGGGAAGCGGGCGAAGCGCAAGTGGTAGTCGCCGCACAGTTGCAAGGCGCCCTGACCGGCCAGGTTGGCCTGGCGGCGCTGGTAGTGGCTTACGAGCCGGTATGGGCGATTGGTACCGGTCTCACGGCCACACCGGAGCAGGCGCAGGATATGCACACATTTATCCGTGGTTGCCTGGCTGATATTGACGCAGTGGATGCGGCTGCGACCCGCTTGTTGTATGGCGGTAGTGTAAAGGCTGCCAATGTGGCGCAGTTGTTTGCGCAGCCTGATATCGACGGAGCGCTGGTAGGCGGTGCGGCCCTGGTCGCAGAGGAATTTCAGGCAATTATTGACGCTGCCGCGGTTGCGGCAGAGTGTCATAGCGAGTGAGGTTGTCCCCCGGAGGGACTGAAAGGATATGGAACAGATTATTTTGATTGCCCACCTGATTGTAGCGCTGGCCATTATTGGCTTGATCATGCTGCAGCAGGGTAAAGGGGCTGATATGGGTGCCTCTTTCGGTGCTGGCGGCGCGCAGACATTGTTTGGCTCTGATGGCAGCGGTAACATGTTGACCCGCGCCACGTCCTTGTTAGTGGTGTTGTTCTTTGCCAGCAGCTTCAGTCTGGCGCTATTGGCCAACCAGAAGTCGGCGCCGGTGAACGAACTGGACCTGGAAATTCCAGCGGCGGTACAGGCTGTGGCGGAAGAAGAGTTTCCCGTGTTGGAAGATGAGGTTCCGGTGCTGGAGGAAACGGTCCCCCTCGCCACCGGGCCCGCGGCGGAAGAAGAGCTTCCCGTGTTGGAAGATGATGTTCCGGTGCTGGAGGAAACGGTTCCCCTCGCTACCGGGCCCGCGGAGGATGATCTTCCAGACCTGGATTAATTGAACAACAACTTTGCCGAAGTGGTGGAATTGGTAGACACGCCATCTTGAGGGGGTGGTGGGCTATGCTCGTGCGGGTTCAAGTCCCGCCTTCGGCACCATACACATCAGCGGCCAACAGGCCGCCAAACAACCATTAAAAACCCCAACAAATTAGTAAGCTTTTCGGTGCTCACACGGTTGACCCGGCTAGGGTCGATACCTATAATGCACAGCCTCGAATTTGGGCCGGTATGACGAGAACGGCTCAGTGTGAAGTGCCAAGGGGCCTTTCACAATCGAGGAAGTTTTGATGCGGGGTGGAGCAGTCTGGTAGCTCGTCGGGCTCATAACCCGAAGGTCGTCGGTTCAAATCCGGCCCCCGCTACCAACTTTGTGTCGCCAGCTCCGATAATGGCGATGCTACTTTGAAAAAGCCCCTTTTTAGGGGCTTTTTCGTACGTGGAGAAAAAAACTGCCTGTGGCGACTAAAGAGCAGCAGATTGCAGGCATGCTGAAAACCACCATCGAGGCTATGGGCTTCGATTTGTGGGGAGTGGAGTACCTGTCGCAGGGCAGGCACACTCTGGTGCGGATTTATATCGACGCAGAGAGGGGCATTGGCGTCGATGATTGCGCGGCAGTCAGTGTACAGGTGGGTGGTGTGTTTGATGTAGAGGACCCGATTAGCGGGGAGTACACGTTGGAAGTGTCTTCCCCGGGAATGGACCGCCTGTTGTTCAAGCTGGAGCAGTATGCGGGCTACGTTGGTGAGATAGTGGAATTACGCTTGCGCAGTACTTTTGAGGGACGGCGTAAGTTCAAGGGTATTTTGAAAGGGGTAGAAGGTGACGATGTCGTGATCCAGGTAGACGATCATGAATATCTGTTACCCCACAGCGCAATTGAAAAAGCGCGTGTACAAACCCGAGTTTTATGACGGTAGGCGAGGCTTGAGATGACTAAAGAAATTCTGTTGGTGGCGGAGGCTGTATCCAATGAAAAGGGGGTGCCCGAGGATATCATCTTTGAAGCGATAGAGCTGGCGTTGGCAACAGTTACCAAGAAGCGGTACGACGAAGAGGCGGATATTTACGTCACTATCGACAGGGAGAGCGGGGACTATGTCTCCACCCGGCGCTGGCTGGTTGTCCCCGATGATGAAATGGCTTTACTGGGTACCCAGTTCACTACCGAGGAAGCGTTGGAGCAGGATTCTAGCCTGAAGCCCGGCGATATCTACGAAGAGCAGGTAGAAAACGTCGGCTTTGGTCGTATTGCCGCGCAAACCGCCAAGCAAGTCATTGTGCAGCGAGTGCGCGATGCCGAGCGCGCCCAGGTTGCTGACCAGTATATGGACCGGGTCGGTGAGTTGGTAGCGGGCACTGTCAAGAAAGTGACCCGTGATAATGTCATCGTGGATTTGGGTAACAACGCTGAAGGTCTGCTGCCGCGGGAGCAACTTGTCGGCCGTGAGACGTTCCGGGTGAATGATCGGGTGCGCGCTATCCTCCAGGAAATCAGCACTGAGGCCCGTGGGCCTCAGCTGATTTTGAGCCGTTCCTGCCCTGAAATGTTGATTGAGTTGTTCAAGATAGAAGTACCGGAAATTTCTGAAGAAGTTATCCAGATTCGCGCTGCCGCCCGTGACCCCGGCTCGCGAGCGAAAATCGCGGTGAAAACCAACGATCAGCGAATTGATCCGGTTGGCGCCTGCGTCGGTATGCGCGGCTCCCGGGTGCAGGCCGTCTCCAATGAGTTGGACAACGAACGCGTGGATATCGTGCAGTGGGATGATAACCCGGCACAACTGGTGATCAACGCTATGGCTCCGGCTGAGATTGAGTCCATTGTGGTAGATGAGGATAGCAACACGATGGATGTGGCTGTATCTGAAGATAATCTGGCACAGGCGATAGGCCGTAGCGGTCAGAATGTGCGCCTGGCCAGTGAGCTGACCCAGTGGACTATTAATGTGATGAGCCTGGATGAGGCCGCCGATAAACACGAGGCAGAGTCCGGGCAGGTTATACAAATCTTCGCTGAGCAGCTCGATGTTGACGAAGATGTGGCTGAAATCCTGGTGGAAGAAGGCTTTGCCACGCTGGAAGAAGTGGCCTACGTGCCGCTGGAAGAGATGATGTCCATCGAGGGGTTTGATGAGGAGATCGCTGAAGAATTGCGCGCCCGAGCCAAGGATGCGCTGCTGACCCAGGCGATCGCTTCTGAAGAGAAACTGGGAGAGCACGAGCCGGCCGAGGACCTGTTGACCATGGACGGCATGGACCGGCATCTGGCGTTTATTCTGGCCAGTCGCGAGATTATTACCATGGAAGACCTGGCGGAACAGGCTGTTGATGACCTGATTGATATCCCGGATATGACAGAAGAGCGGGCCGGTGAGTTGATTATGACCGCAAGGGCGCCCTGGTTTGCCGAGGCAGAAGAGGAAGTCTGAACCGCAAGGTTTTTGATGGTACCAAGGAGATTATTGAATGGCGCAGGTGACAGTACAGCAACTCGCAGAAGTGGTGGGTGCATCCGCTGAGCGTCTGCTGACGCAGATGAAAGAAGCGGGTTTGCCACATTCGGAAGCTGCCGAGGCTGTGTCAGATGAGGACAAGCAGACACTGCTGGCCCATTTGAAACAAAGCCATGGTGAATCGACCGACGCTCCCAGGCGTATAACGCTGAAGCGCAAAACCCTCAGTACCCTGCGTACTCCCGGGTCGCAGGGCAGGAAGGCGGTTAACGTGGAGGTGCGCAAGAAGCGCACCTATGTCAAGCGCGCGCCGGAAGAACTGGTAGCCGAAGCAGCGGAAGAAGAAACGGTAGCCGCAGCAGGGTCGGCGGCGGCAGAAGCGGCGGCGGCAGAAGTGGTGGCGGCAGAAGCAGAAGCGGCTGTAGTAGCGGCCAAGGTAGAGGCGGCGGCAGCTGAAGCGGCTGCCGAACCTGTCTTGGAAGAAGACCTGGTAAATATCGACCCGGAAATTCTGCGCCAGCGGGCGGCGGCACGTCGTAAGCTCAAGGATGCCGAAGACACAGCGGCCCGACAGGCCGCTATCGCGGCGCGCAAGGCAGAACAGGAACAACAGCAAGCCGCCGCGGCAGAAGTCAGGGCCCAGAAAGAACCCGCGGGACAAACGACCGAAAAAGCCAGGGAAGGTGTGAAGCGACCCAAACGTCTGCATGATGCCCCCACGACGACAGAAGATCAGCGTCGCAAGCAGCAGCGTGCCAGACTGGGTCGCGCACCCGCAGGTCGCGGTAAGCAGCGTGGCCACAACCTGTCCCTGTCAGACCTGGATTCAGCAGAATCCGGTCGGGGTCGTCGTCGTGGCGGACGCAAGAAGATGCGGGCGACCCACGAGGAACACTCCAAGCACGGCTTCGAGTTGCCCACCGAGAAGAAGACGCAAGAAGTTGAGTTGGCCGACATGATTTCCGTGTCTGAGTTAGCTCAGCAGATGGCCGTCAAGTCCGGTGCCGTCATCAAGGAACTGATGAAGCTGGGTGTGATGGCCACCATCAACCAGATGATCGATCAGGACACCGCTACGCTGGTGGTGGAAGAGCTGGGTCATGCAGTCAAACTGGTCAGTGCGGATGCGCTGGAAGAGAGACTGGAGGAGGCCCTGGCGCAGCACGAGGGAAGTGAGGAGCCGCGGGCGCCAGTGGTGACCGTGATGGGTCACGTGGACCATGGTAAGACCTCACTGTTGGATTACATTCGCAACAGCCGGGTCGCCTCGGGTGAGGCCGGCGGCATTACCCAGCATATCGGTGCTTACCATGTGCAAACTGACCACGGCATGATTTCATTCCTGGATACTCCGGGGCACGCGGCATTTACCGCCATGCGAGCCCGCGGCGCCAAGAGTACTGATATCGTGATTCTGGTGGTGGCCGCTGATGATGGCGTCATGCCCCAGACAGAGGAGGCCGTGCAACACGCCAAGGCAGCGGGCGTGCCGTTGATCGTTGCGGTCAACAAGATGGATAAGGAAGGCGCTGATCCCGAGCGGGTCAAGAACGAGCTGTCAGCCAAGGACGTCATCCCGGAAGACTGGGGTGGTGATACGCAGTTTATCAACGTCTCCGCCCACACTGGTGAAGGCATTAACGAATTGCTTGACGCGATACTGCTGCAAGCGGAATTGTTGGAACTGACCGCGGCCAGAGATGTGCCGGCACAGGGTACTGTCATCGAATCACGCCTGGACAAGGGACGCGGCCCGGTCGCTTCCCTGCTGATCCAGAGCGGTACGCTGCGCAGGGTGATATCGTTCTTGCCGGCCTGCAATTTGGCCGTGTGCGCGCCATGCTGGACGAAAATGGCCGGTCGCTGGATGACGCTGGCCCCAGTATCCCAGTGGAAATTCTCGGGCTGGACGGTACCCCCGCAGCCGGAGACCTGTTCGCTGTGGTAGAGAGCGAGAAGCGCGCGCGGGAAGTGGCGGATTTTCGTCAGGAAAAAACCCGTGAAAGCAAAATGCAACGCCAGCATGCCGCCAAACTGGACAATATGTTCGAGAGCATGACTGCCGGCGAGAAGAGCACCCTCAACCTGGTGGTAAAGGCCGATGTGCGCGGCTCACTGGAAGCTATCCAGGGCGCACTGCTGGACCTGGGTAACGAAGAGGTGCAGGTCAATATCGTGTCCAGCGGTATTGGCGGTATCACCGAGACAGATGTCAACCTGGCTGTGACCTCTGGCGCCGTTATCTTCGGGTTCAATGTGCGGGCGGATAACTCGTCGCGTCGCTTGGTGGAGGCCGAGGATGTTGACCTGCGCTACTACAATGTCATTTACGATATGATCGATGATGTGAAGCAGGCACTTACCGGCATGTTGGCGCCTGAACTGCGCGAGGAAATCGTCGGTATCGCCGAGGTGCGCGATGTATTCCGTTCGCCAAAGTTTGGCCAGATCGCGGGCTGCATGGTGATCGAGGGCACTGTTTATCGCTCCAAGCCCATCCGCGTATTGCGCGACAGTGTGGTGATCTACCAGGGTGAACTGGAATCCCTGCGTCGCTTCAAGGATGACGCCAACGAAGTGCGCAACGGCATGGAGTGTGGTATCGGGGTCAAGAACTACACCGATGTAAAAGTGGGTGACCAGATTGAAGTCTATGAAGTCAGGGAGATTGCCCGCTCTTTGTAGGCCCTGATATGGCAAAGGAATATAGCCGTAGCCAGCGAGTGGCTGATTATCTGCAACGTGAGCTGGCGACCCTGATCCAGCGCGAAGTGCGCGACCCCCGGGTGGGTATGATCAATATTACCGGGGTCAATGTGAGCAGGGATCTCGGCTATGCCAAGGTTTACTACACTGTACTGGGTTGCGACTCAGCCGAAGATGCGAGTGAGTCCACCGCAGTCCTTAACAAGGCCGCGGGTTTTCTGCGCAGTCAGTTGTCTCAGGGCAGCAGCATGCGCAGGTTGCCCCAATTGCGGTTTTATTTTGACAGCAGTGTGGGCCGGGGTCGCCATATGGAAGACCTGATCCGCCAGGCTGCGGACGCGGACCGGGAGTTGGGGCTGCGCGGTGATGAACCCGGCGAGGAGCAGTAAGCGGTGGCCAGACGTCGTCGCGGTCGCCCTGTTGACGGTATTCTTATTTTGGATAAGCCCCTGGGGGTGAGCTCCAACCGGGCCCTGCAAATGGTCAAGCGCCTGTATGGTGCCGCCAAGGCAGGTCACACGGGCAGCCTTGATCCGCTGGCGAGTGGGGTTTTGCCCCTGTGTTTTGGCGAGGCCACCAAGTTTTCCCAGTTTTTACTGGACGCCGACAAGGCCTACCAGAGCACCTTTGTGCTGGGTGTGGCAACGGCTACCGGCGATGCCGAGGGAGAGGTGCTGACGACATCCGATGCCTCCCATATCACCGAGGCCGATGTGTGCCAGGCGCTGGAGGCATTCCGGGGTGAGATCGAACAGGTGCCCTCCATGTTCTCTGCTATCAAACAGGATGGCCAGCCGCTGTACAAGCTGGCGCGCCAGGGCATAGAAGTGGAACGCAAGGCCCGTAAAGTGGTCATAAAGCAGCTGGAGCTGCGTGCGTTTCGAGGCGGTGACAGGCCCGAGGTGGATATCTACCTCGAGTGCAGCAAGGGGACTTATGTGCGTTCCATTGCCGAGGATCTGGGCAGGGTGCTGGGCTCTGGGGCGCATGTGGGTGCTCTGCGGCGTACCAGAGCCGGGCCTTTCAGTATTGCCGACAGCGTCAGTATGACGATGCTGGAGGCACTGAAGAGTAACGGGCAGATGGCTGAGATGGATGCCCTGCTGTTGCCGGCTGATACCGCCCTGAGTGGCTTGCCACTGGTCCGGCTCACTGAGTCGGGTGGATATTACATCCGCCAGGGGCAACCGGTACAGGTGCCAAATGCACCCAGTGATGGTATGGTGCGCGTCGCCCTGGAAACCGGCGAGTTTCTGGGCATTGGAGAGATATTGGACGATGGGCGCGTGGCGCCGCGTCGGCTGATAGTCACCGCAAGGTGACGCGAACCTGTCTGTAAATCTGCACGGACAGGCTCTAACTATTAACGAAGGGTAGATAAAACCCGGGGCAGGTTAACTATGAGGAAATCAACATGGCTTTAAATGCCGAACGTAAAGCAGAAATCGTAAAAGATTATCAGGTAGGTGAAGGCGACACGGGTTCCCCGGAAGTACAGGTAGCGCTGCTGACCGCAAATATTGAGCAGTTGCAGGGACACTTCAAATCGCACAAACATGACCATCACTCACGTCGCGGCTTGATCCGCATGGTAAACCAGCGCCGTAAGCTGCTGGACTACCTGAAGCGCAAGGATGTCGCACGCTATGGGCAGCTGATCAAGCGACTGGGTCTGCGTCGATAAGCATCACCACATAGCGGGACATAGGGTCCCGCTTGTCATATAAAGAATTGGAGAAAAATTGTGAATCCAGTAACTAAATCATTCCAGTACGGTGGCCAGACAGTCACTCTGGAGACCGGGCGTATTGCCAGACAGGCGAGCGGCGCGGTTCTGGTAACCGTTGAAAACACCTCAATATTGTGCACCGTGGTTGCGGAAAAAACGGCCCGTGCAGGTCGTGATTTCTTCCCGTTGGCGGTCCACTACACTGAAAAAAGATACGCTGTCGGGAAAATTCCCGGAGGCTTCTTCAAGCGTGAAGCGCGACCCAGTGAGAAAGAGACGCTGACTTCCCGCCTGATCGACCGGCCCATTCGCCCGCTGTTTCCCAAGGGCTTTATGAATGAGGTACAGGTGATTTTAACCGTCATGTCCGCGGACAAGCACATCGACCCGGATATCCCCGCGATGATCGGCGCGTCCGCAGCGCTGGCCGTTTCAGGCTGCCCTTTCAATGGCCCCATCGGCGGCGCGCGGGTTGGTTTTAATGAAGCGCAGGGCTATATGCTCAACCCCACTTACGAGCAGCTGACCGACAGCAAGCTGAACATGGTGGTCGCCGGTACCGAAGGTGCCGTGTTGATGGTTGAGTCCGAGGCGCAGGAACTTTCTGAAGACCAGATGCTGGGTGCGGTGTTGTTTGCCCACCAGGAGATGCAGGTTGTTATCCAGGCGATCAATGAGCTGGTCGCTGAGGCCGGCAAGCCCCGCTGGGACTGGGAGGCACCCGCTGTGGATGCCGAACTGCTGGCCGCGGTAGAAGCCAATGCGAAAGACGGCCTGGGTGAAGCCTACCGCATCACCGAAAAAGCGTCCCGCTACGAGCGCGTCGGTGAAGTCCGCAAGGCCTGTGTTGCAGAACTGGCGGTTGAAGACGGTCCCTCCGTCGATGAAGTGAAAGATATCTTCAAGAGCGTGGAAAAGAATCTGGTGCGCAAGCGCATTCTGGCCGGCGAGCCGCGTATTGATGGCCGTGACGGCCGCACCGTGCGCCAGATCGCCTGTGAAATCGACATACTGGCCAAGGCGCATGGCTCTGCCCTGTTCACTCGCGGCGAAACCCAGGCTATCTGCACCGTGACCCTGGGCTCTACCCGTGACTCACAGATTATCGATGCGCTGGAAGGCGAGCGTCGCGACCCGTTCATGCTGCACTACAATTTCCCTCCCTACTCGGTAGGTGAGGCAGGTCGAGTTGGTTTTACCAACCGTCGTGAAGTTGGCCATGGCCGTCTGGCTCGTCGTGGCTTGGCTGCGGTACTGCCAAATTCAGAAGAATTTCCCTACACAGTACGTGTGGTTTCCGAAATCACCGAGTCCTACGGTTCCAGTTCCATGGCTTCCGTGTGCGGTGGCTCCCTGGCCCTGATGGCGGCGGGTGTACCCTTGAAAGCCCCGGTAGCGGGTATTGCCATGGGCCTGGTGAAGGACGGTAACCAGTTTGCTGTTCTTACCGATATTCTGGGTGATGAGGATCACCTGGGTGATATGGACTTCAAAGTGGCCGGTACGGCAGAGGGTGTTACCGCCCTGCAGATGGACATTAAAATTGAAGGCATCAATGAACAGATCATGCAAATCGCCCTGGAACAGGCACAGCAGGCGCGCCTGCACATCCTGGGCCAGATGAATGAAGTGTTGGCGGAGCCCCGTAAGGTCACTTCCGAGAATGCCCCCAGCATGATGACCCTGAAGGTCGATTCCGACAAGATCCGCGACATCATTGGTAAGGGCGGCGCTACTATCCGTTCCATCACTGAGCAGTCTGGCGCGACTGTTGATATTGACGACGATGGCACTGTGCGTATCTTTGGCCAGGATCAGGCCTCGCGCGATGCGGCGGTGGCCATGGTTGAGGAAATCACGGCTGAAGCTGAAATCGGTGCGGTTTATACCGGCACTGTCGCCCGTATCGTGGACTTTGGCGCTTTCATTAACATCCTGCCCGGCAAGGACGGTCTGGTACACATTTCCCAGATCGCCAACGAGCGTGTGGAGAATGTGACAGACTACCTCAAGGAAGGTGAGGAAGTGCGCGTCAAAGTGCTGGACGTGGACCAGCGCGGTCGCATCAAGCTCTCCATCAAGGAGTTGCTGGAAGATGAGGCCCCCGCTGAGGAGGCACCCGTGCAGCAGGCTGCTGAGTAAGCCTCCACTTTTTAGACGGGCCCTACTGGAAAGGGATGTGCCGCCAGGCACGTCCCTTTTTTTAGGGAAGTTAGCTGTGTTCTATAATAAAAAAAGCAGCGGTGCCAGATAGGCAACCGCCGCTTTTTATGCGTGTGAGCTTATTGATCTGAGAAGTCAGACAGCCACAACACTATTGGCACATGGACCCTTTTGGCCCTGGCCTACTTCGAACTCTACTGCCTGGCCGTCATTAAGAGTGGCATAGCCACCGCCGCTCTGAATTTCTGAATGATGCACGAAAAGATCTTTGCCGCCATCATCTGGCGTGATAAAACCATAACCTTTGTCTGCATTGAACCACTTGACTGTACCTTTACTCATACTTTCCTCTTTTACCCAATATCTGATTACTCGCAGGGTTCTGCGCCGCCATTATACCCTTCAAACCGCCCGATAGTGCAAATGCCGTATTCAAGTTTATTAAATGCTCTCGTCGGTAGCGGCTTCCGGCCAGAACCTCCAATCGTAGCTACCCGGGACGATTGGCCACCAGGTTTTCCACCACCGAGGGATCCGCCAGCGTACTGGTATCGCCCAGGCTGTCCAACTCGTTCTCGGCTATCTTGCGCAGGATGCGGCGCATGATCTTGCCGGAGCGGGTCTTG
>QNFS01000016.1 GCA_003646415.1 Gammaproteobacteria bacterium | reverse complement strand
TCAGGATCAGTGTCAGGCAGGCGGCTCAAGGCCGGCCATTTTCACCAGAGCGTCCTGCCACTCTCGCAGCCGACCGGGCGTGTAGATCTCACCCTCGGGTAGATTGCCCCAAACCGGCTGCGGCCAACACGGATCCCCTCTGTGCCGCCCGATGATATGCAGGTGCATCTGGGGCACCACGTTACCCAGGCCGGCAAAGTTCACCTTGTCGAAGCCAAGTACCTGTTTAATGAACGCGGAAACCGCAACGCATTCAACCATTACCGCCCGGCGATGTTCGTCAGGCAGGTCCAATACGTCTTCCAACTGCGTGTCCGGAACCAGGATAAACCAGGGGATAGAGGCATTGCGGTGCAACAGTACATCCGATGCCGGAAACCTACCCAGATGGTGGCAATCCGCCAGCAATTGAGCGTGTATGTGGGCCTGTTCCATAACCATGCTCCGGGGAAATTATAGTGTTACCCTAGACGATTAATTGTATGTTTGGCAAATTCAAATGTGCTTGGTACTCTAACCAACCGATACCGGATTTGCCGATTTTCAAATAAAGGCTATCCTTAGACCAGCCGGCATTCTTACCCAATACAGGAAATTTGAAATGTATCGATTCAACATGTATCACCGCAACTTGCGCGCACTCGCCATACAATGCCTGGTTTTGAGCTGCGTTGTGCTGGGGGCATCGACCACATTTGCCCGCAGCCCGACCGCGGCTGAAATCGAAAAAGTACTGGCTGAGGCACACAGTAAATTCAAGGGGGTAAAGGACGGCGCCAACGCCGATTATATCCCCGCCCTGGCCGAAGTGGACCCGGAGTTGTTCGGTATCTCCCTGGTGACGCCTGACGGGCGCGTGTACGATGTAGGCAACTCCGATTACACCTTCTCCATCCAGTCCATCAGCAAAGCCTTCATCGCCGCCACGGTGATCGAGAACCAGGGCACCCAGAACATGATGGACAAAATCGGCGTGGACGCAACCGGCCAGCCATTCAATTCCATCAAGGCCATTGAAATGATCGATGAGCGCTCGGTGAATCCACTGGTCAATGCCGGGGCCATTGCCACTGTCAGTATGGTCCAGGGCGATAATCCGGAGGCCAAGTGGGCCACTATTGCCGGCAGCCTCGATGCTTTCGCCGGCCGTAAACTGCCGGTGATGGAAGACGTTTACGCCTCGGAGGCCGCCACTAATGGTCGCAACCAGGCCATCGCCAAACTTCTGGCCGCCTATGGCCGCCTGTACGACGACGTGGGTGTGTCGGTAGACCTGTACACCCGGCAGTGTTCCGTGGGCGTGACATCCCACGACCTGGCTGTGATGGCGGGCACACTGGCCGCGGGAGGTAAAAACCCGGTGACCGGCAAACAGGTGATTTCAGCGGAAAATGTCCCCGAAGTGCTGGCAATCATGGCTACTGCGGGTCTATATGATGACTCCGGTATCTGGCTGTACAACGTCGGCCTGCCCGCCAAGAGCGGCGTCGGTGGCGGCATCGTCGCCGTGTCTCCCGGGGATTACGGAATTGCCGCTTTTTCACCCCGGGTGGACGCCGCCGGTAACAGCGTGCGTGCTCAACTGGCGATTGAATATATTGTCGAGCGCCTCGGCGGTAACATCTTCGAATAACCACAATCGAACATCTCGCAGCACGCCAGTTGCAATAACCCCGCATCGTGCCGGCAGAGGGCCTTCAGCGTGCCATTAGAGGGTGATGCCGCCGTCTACGACTATACACTCGCCGTTGGTGTAACTGCTGGCATCTGATACCAGGTACAGCACGGTTCCCGCCATTTCCTCAGGCTCGGCGTGGCGCCCCATGGGGGTTTGCCGCATGGCCCGCTGGTACACCTCTTCGTTGTTGAACAGAGCACGGGTGAATTTTGTTTTTGTCAGCCCTGGCAACAGGGCATTACAGCGAATGCCAAAAGGGGCGCACTCCTTGGCGAACACCTTGGTCATATTGACCACCGCCGCCTTGGTTATCGAATAAATACCGCGCATCTGGCCCGGCCGCAGGGCATTGATCGATGCCGTATTGACGATAGCCCCACCGCCGTGGTCGCGCATCAATTTGCCCGCTTCGATGGACATAAAGAAATACCCGCGGATATTCACTTCCACGGTCTTGTTGAACACCCCCAGATCAGTGTCCAGCACATGACCAAAATAGGGATTGGTGGCGGCATTGTTCACACAGATATCCAACTTGCCATAGGCCTGACGTATGTGCCCGAACAGGGCGGCGATATCGTCCATGTTCCCGATATTACAGGCGAAAGGCTCAGCGCTGCCGCCCGCATCCCGGATAGCCTCGGCTACGGCGGTGCAGTCATCAATTTTACGGCTGGAGACAATCACACGGGCGCCCTGCTCGGCCAGCAATTTAGCGATCTCTTCACCAATACCACGGCTGGCGCCACTTACCAGAGCGACTTTGCCGGTCAGGTCAAAAAGTTGGGTGGACATATCTATACCTCTTCTATACTTTACATTTCGGTCCGTACGATCGTGGAATCTATCGAGGCGGAGCAACGAATACTAATATTTATCCAAGCCGGCCGGCGCCGTCTGCAGTGCATACTCTCTGAACGCCCACGCCAGATAAAGCAGCGCAATACATGCGCACCCCAGCCAGGCGCCACGATAGCCAAACACCGCCAGGTTAGTACCTGCCATCAAGGGCCCCAGCACCCGTCCCCAGGAAGACGCGGCACCGGTCATACCGAGCATGCGCCCGCGGTATTCCCCCGGGGTGCGGTGGGTGACAATGGTATTCAACAACGGCATGCACATCGTGGCCCCGGTCATGGCGAGAAACATAGCACCGACCATAACGGGCATGGTGGTGGCGAATGCCGCGATCAACAAGGCCAGAAAAAAGGCGCTAAGTGCGATGCGCAGCAACTGCCATTCACCCAGGGTGCTCACCAGCGGGCCAAGCAAACCACCCTGGAAGATAACCATCAAAGCGCCCTGTATTCCGAAAACAATGCCCACTTCCCTGGGGCCCCAGCCCAACACGTCACCCACCCACAGAGGTAATAGATAAGTGAGGGAGCTCATGCCGGCGTTGTGAAGCACATATTGCAGTAACAGCAGGCGATTGCCGGTCTGGCGCAACAGGCTGTAAAAGGAAAGTTGCTGACCAGTAGCGTGCTGTTCACTATGGGCAACGCGTTTTTCATGTGGCAGGGATTCCTTGAGTAATACCGCAGCGGCGAAGATAGCCAATAAAGACATGACACCGGCAAAAAGACAGGGCAGTGTAAAACTGGCACTGTCGCCGGACAGCAATCCGCCGATCATAGGTCCGAGAATGATCCCCAGGCCGAAAGCGGCGCCAATCATACCCATACCGCGAGCACGATTTTTCGGTGTGGTGATATCCGCCATCATGGCCGATGCCACACCAAAGTTACCGGCCATCACCCCGGCGAAACCACGGGCGACAAATACCATCCACAACTGCGATGCCAGAGCCAGCATCACATAGGACAGAGCCGCCCCCGCCAGGCAGATCATGATCACCGGTTTGCGGCCCATGCGGTCAGACAGGCGCCCCCAGAAGGGTCCACACAGGCCGGCACAGATCGCATAGCTGACGATAATAAGGGCAATATCCATCTTGTCCGCGCCCAGCTTGGGGGACAGGAAAGGCAGGATAGGTATAACAATACCGAAACCAATGAGATCCAGCAGGATTACACCGAATAGAACAGGCACTAGCCGCCTCGCCGGCAGTGCACCCGCTTGAGCTCCAGGTCAAGCGGGTCTATGTCACGCGTTGCACATTGCAGGATGCGCACGCAGTGATTCACTTGGCTGGCCGGCGCCGGACACCGAGCTTGGCGGGGGGCCGCTCTCCAGGTTTTTTGCCGCCCCCGGCACTAACCGTGGAGGGCTCCGTCACAGCAGAACCCCTGGACCGATTAAGCCTGGAGATCTGTAAACGCTGGCCGCTGACCCATACAACTTTGAGGTGTTTGAAAACTTCCTTGGGCATACCTTCCGGCAGATCTACGGTGCTGTAATCATCGAAAATTTCGATGCGTCCAATATACTCACTATCGATCTCCGCTTCGTTGGCAATGGCGCCAACGATATTACCGGGTTTCACACCGTGCGCCAGACCCACTTCAATGCGGAATCGCTCCAGACCGGCATCCGGCTTGTGGTTTTCGCGCTGCGGCTTGCGCTCGCTCTTGTGCCCTGTCTCCTGTTTGGGTTTGGGCTTGTGCTGTGCAGTTTTTTGCTCCGTATCTGGCTGTGGTTTACGCGTTGCAGTCTTGCGCTGGCTATCTTGTTCGCGCCCGGGCTTACGGTCCGCTCTCTTGCGCTGTGCAGAACTGTCCCGCGGTTTGCTCTTCGCCACGGGTGCGGTCGCAGCCAGCAGCGGTTTTTTACCCTGGGCCAACACGCCCAGTGCGGCGGCAATTTCTATCACCGGCACGCCATACTCATGCTGGTACTCATCAACCAGCTTCCTGAAAAGCGCCAGATCCGCTGTATCGAGGGTTTCAGTGATGCGCTGCTTAAATTTACCAACACGCTTGTCCGTGACTTCCTCGGCGCTGGGCAGCTCCATTTTTTCAAGGGTATTACCGGTGGCCTTCTCGATAGCGCGCAGTAATCGCCGCTCACGATTGGCTGCAAACAGGATGGCTTCACCGGCCCTGCCCGCTCTGCCGGTGCGACCAATACGGTGTACATACGCTTCTACATCAGAGGGAATATCGTAGTTGATCACGTGGCTGATGCGCGTAACATCCAGACCGCGCGCCGCCACATCCGTGGCGACCAGAATGTCCAGTGTTCCGCGCTTCAGGTTCTCGATGGTTTTCTCCCGCTGCTGTTGCGGAATATCGCCGTTGATGGCGGCGGCGGAATAGCCGCGCGCGGCTAATTTGTCCGCCAGCTCTGCGGTGAGGATGCGGGTGCGCACGAAAATGATCATGCCGTCGAAGTCTTCGACTTCCAGGATGCGGGTCAACGCATCGAGCTTGTGCACACCGGCCATCATCCACACACGCTGGCGAGTGGCCGCATTGGTCACCGTTTTCATTTCGATGGAAACTTCGCGCGGGTCGGTCAGGTGGCGCCTGGCTATACGGCGAATGGCATCCGGCATGGTGGCGGAAAACAGGGCGATCTGGCGCTCCGGTGGTGTCTGGTCCAGTATCCACTGCACGTCGTCGATAAAACCCATGCGCAGCATCTCGTCCGCTTCATCCAGCACCAACGTCCGCAGATTGGACAGATCCAGTGACTTGCGACGCATATGATCCATTACCCGGCCCGGCGTACCCACAACAACGTGCACTCCCCGCTGTAACTGGCGAAACTGGCCGCGATAGTCGGAGCCTCCATAAATGGGCAGCACATGGAAACCGGGCAGGTGCCGCGCGTATTTCTGGAACGCCTCCGCCACCTGTATCGCCAGCTCGCGGGTCGGCGCCAATACCAACACCTGCGGCAACTTCTGCTTGAGATCCAGGCGCGCCAGTATGGGCAGAGCGAAGGCCGCGGTTTTGCCGGTACCGGTCTGGGCCTGACCCAGCACGTCCACACCCTCCAGCATATAGGGAATCATCCGGGCCTGAATTGCCGAGGGTGTTTCGTAGCCCACATCTGCCAGGGCTTTTTGCAGGGTCGCGGGCAAGTCCAGTTCCGCAAAACTGCTTACCGTATCTGGAGTGGACATGTGGGTACCTTGAGCGGTGGGATGGAACCTCTTGTCGGAGGTGGTCGGGGATTATACAGGGAATGCCGTGCAGTGTCCGGCCGGGTCTACCCGGCAATTGCAGACAAAGATGATGCAAACTTGTTCACAGGCGTGTGATTTAAGTGGTTTGGATGATTATCATTGGCTGGACTTATCCAAACCAGTACAGCAACAGGTTGATTATCATGGCATTGGCCAGGTCGATGAAAAAGGCACCGACCAGGGGCACGACCACGAACGCGCGGGGGGCCGGACCCAGGGATTTGGTCACGGCTGTCATATTGGCGATAGCGGTGGGTGTCGCTCCCAACGCCAGGCCGGAATAACCCGAGCAAATTACCGCCGCCTCATAATTGGCGCCAAGCACCCGGAACACCACGAATACCGTAAAAAGGAAAATTAACACCACCTGCACCAGCAGTAGCAGCAACATGGGGCCGGCAAGATCGGCCAGCATCCACAACTGGAGACTCATCAATGACATGGAGAGAAACAGGCCCAGGCTCACGTCGGAAATCAGTGCCAGGGAGTGAGTCCCGGTGGGCCACTCGATTTTGGGGAGCAGTCGGGGAACGGTATTGGTCAGGATAATGCCCGCGAACAGGCAGGCCACAAAATCGGGCAGCATCAGGCCCCACGCCTCAAACAGATCATTCAATTGGATGCCCAGGCCGATGGCGATGGCGATCACCAACAGGGACCTGAGAATGCTGTCCACGTTGATAATCTCATGCTCCCGGTACCGGAAGCCAACAGTGAGGTCGCCCTCGCTTTCGGGGGTCAGCTTGTTTTTCCATATCAGGAAACGCGCGATGGGGCCGCCAATGATACCGCCGAAGATCAGGCCGAAGGTGGCGCAGGCGAGTCCTATCTCCATTGCATAAGCCACGCCGTATTCCCGGGTGAGCGTATGCGCCCAGGCGATCGCGGTACCGTGCCCGCCGCTCAGGCTCACGGAGCCGGTCAACAACCCCAAGGCCGGCGGTTTCCCGACCAGTGATGCGATCCCAATCCCCGCCAGGTTCTGAATGAACAGGTAGCAGACAGCGAGCACCAACAGGATAACCAGGGATCGACCCCCCTGCCTGAGCACATCGATGCGAGAGGACAAGCCGATGGTGGTAAAAAATACAATCAACAACATGTCCCGGTTGGCCATATCGAAGCTGATTTCCAGGCCCATCAGCCAATACAACAGGCCCACAATCAGTGATGCCAGCAACCCGCCCGTAACGGGTTCGGGAATATTGTAGTCGCGGAAAACCTTGATTTTCTGGTTAAGATAGCGACCCAGGAACAGGACCAGTATCGCGGCGATCAGTGTTGCGCGGGGCTCTAGTTCCATGACTTGTATCCAAGCTTCCCAATTACAGCTAACTTAACTATAACGTAAAGTCGGCATAAACATCATGGTGATAACCGACCCAACATGGCCTTCATCCTCGCGTGCAGGCGGTTTATCGCCTGGAGTGCGCGCAGGAATTTGCCGATGGCAGTCCGGGATGGTGCTTCAGTCAACCATCCCGGCCCCCTGTTATAAATCAACTTCCTGCTTGAACTCGCGTTCGATCTTCTGTTGCAGTTCGTACTGCGCGATGCCTTTGCTGGCGGTGGAATCGTGCAAGCGCTGTTGGTAGCGCTGCTTGCGATAGTACGCCACCAGGCGAGGAAAGTGTTCCGCTTCAATTTCTCCCGCTATCAGCTCTTCAATAAACGCAATATCGATGCCCACGCGATAGGCGATACGGCTGGGCCTGATCTTGTGGGCGTGAAATTCCGCCACAATATGCACCTGCTCTTCCCGCGAGTGGATGCAATCCCGTGAATAGCCGTAGGGAGGCGATGATCTGCGAGTATCGCGGTCCGTGGTTTTTATGTTCATACCCAATTATTAGCAGTTCATTCGGGGATTGCCAAGTTCAACCTCCATTGGGCTGCTCATGACCAGTGCGCGTCAAGACCCGGAAATCTCCGCACCGGCGACTGAGTGCGCTCAACATTGTCACTTTCTGACTAGCCATATCCCCAACCGGGTGCGATACTTGCCCCCGTGATCCGACTGTCCGTGGGGAGTAATGATATGAAACGTCTTCTGGTGATAAGCAGTCTCTTGTTGCTGGGCGCCTGCAGTGCCGAACCGGGCAGTGGAAAGTGGTGTGCCGCCAAGAAGGAGCAGCCCAAATCTGAGTGGAGCAGTGCTGATGCCGCCACCTATGCCAGGCGCTGTCTGCTAGATGGCACTGCTGTGGGCTCCGCGGACTGGTGTGAAGAATTGTCCGGCAAGGACAAGGGTGAGTGGACCACCGACGAGACCCGAAGCTACGCCAAGCACTGCGTTATTTAGTGCCTCCGGGCTCAAGTTACAGGGGAGTTAACTACTGGATCATCACCCTCTCCCCGACTTGTGTCGCGGGGGGCCTGAAACAACCCCCGGCAACCGTTCATGCTATGTTACTGGCGCGGCAAGGTTACTGACGCGGCAAGATCCGGCACATTGATCATTATTCGATCAAATAGACTGATTATTTATTACCCAGCTCTCAGGTTATGCCACTAACCATAAAAGGTTTTGGCTTATTTTGCCGATCGGACTTACACTTGTGCGACTAAAGTATTTTTAAGCTACGGTGTATCTCAGCTGATTGTATCGTGAAATACCGCAGCCGTAATCAAAAATGTAATACCAAGGAGATTTACTCGATGTCTAATGCAATAAAACGCCTGATGTTCGGTGGCCTGGTGGCCCTGGTTGTAGCATTTCCTCTCAATTCGATGGCCGGGGACACCCTGCGGCGGGTAATAGATTTCAAAGTACTGAAAGTCGGCATGTCAGCCAACCAACCGCCCCTGACCATGGTAAATCGCGAAGGCGGTGTGATGGGATTTGACGTGGACCTGGCCAAAGCTCTGGCGGCGGCTATGAAGGTCAAGTTGGAAGTCAAGGCGATGCCCTTCGGCGAACTGATGAGCGCACTGGAAGCTGACAAAATCGACATGGTGATGTCCGGTATGTCAATCACCCCGGAGCGGACTGAACTGATCTCCTTTGTCGGCCCCTATATGATGTCGGGCAAGTCCATCCTGACCAAGAGCTCAGTATTGGGCAAAATATCCTCCACTGAAGAAATCAATCGCAAGAACCTCAAGGTACTGGCGCTGAGCAATTCCACCAGCGCCAGTTTTGTAAAGACTGAGGCCCCCGAGGCTACGCTGATCGAAATCAACAGCTACGACGAGGGTGTCGCCATGCTTATCGAGGGCAAGGCCGACGCTATGGTGGCAGATATGCCAATGTGTGTACTGTCGGTTATGCGCTATCCCGAAGCCGGCCTGACTACCCTGGACCGGCCGCTGACAGTTGAGCCCATCGGCATTGCCATAAGCAAGGACGACCCGCAATTTTTTAATCTGGTAGATAATTACCTGAGGGCTTACGAAAAAACCGGTGTACTGACCAAACTGCGCCAGAAGTGGTTCGAGGATAATTCCTGGGTCGCCGCACTACCCTGATCGCGAGCTAACGTGACACCAAAAGTAAACAGACGCACCAAAATAGTCGCTACTATCGGCCCGGCCAGTGAGTCGGACGATATGATAGCCAGATTGATCACCGCTGGCGTCAACGTGTTTCGCCTGAACTTCAGCCACGGCACCGCCGAGCAGCACGCCCGGGTGGCCATGCGAATTCGCAAGCAGGCCGCCATCGCCGGCAACTATGTAGGTGTCCTGGCTGATCTGCAGGGCCCCAAGATTCGTATCAGCACCTTTCGCAACGATGCTGTCGATCTGGTAAATGGCGACCGCTTTCGCCTGGACCTGGACCTGGGTGAAGGCGAGGGAGATACTCGCGGCGTGGGCCTGGATTATGCGCAGTTATGCAGTAGTGTGGTACGCGGCGATACCCTGTTGCTGGACGATGGCCGCATCCGACTGCGGGTGGATGATGTGGATACCACCGGGGTGGACTGTTCCGTACTGGTCGGCGGCAAGCTCGGCTCGCGCAAGGGCATAAATCGTCTGGGCGGCGGCCTGGCGGCGCCGGCGCTGACCACCAAAGACCTGACAGATATAGACAGCCTGGCCGAAATCAAACCGGACTTTGTGGCGGTATCGTTCGTATCCAGCGCTGAAGACATCGTCCAGACTAGGGGTTTACTCAAAAAACACCAATTGCAGCCGGCCATCATCGCCAAGATCGAGCGGGCCGAGGTAGTCGCCGACGATAATACGCTTAACGGTATACTCACGGCCTCCGATGGCGTCATGGTAGCCCGCGGCGACCTGGGCG
Organism: Gammaproteobacteria bacterium; assembly: GCA_003646415.1. GTDB lineage: Bacteria > Pseudomonadota > Gammaproteobacteria > Pseudomonadales > Halieaceae > JBALVO01. The sequence goes on along the minus strand of QNFS01000016.1, from coordinate 14,448 downwards.
TTGAGGTGGGTGACGCGCAGCTGATAGGCATACAAAAAGAGCTTATCTCCCGAGCGCGCACGATGGACCGGGTAGTGATAACCGCCACCCAGATGATGGAATCCATGATCAGCAGTTCCATGCCCACACGAGCCGAAGTATTCGACGTTGCCAATGCCGTGCTGGACGGCACCGATGCAGTCATGCTATCTGCGGAAACCGCCGTGGGCAGCTACCCGGTAGAGGTGGTTAAGGCCATGGCAGATGCGGCACTGGGTGCTGAACGCCAGCCGGTGGTCAGGACCTCCAGGTATCGCCTCAACACACAGTTCGCCAATGCCGAGGAAACCATCGCCATGTCGGCCATTTATGCCGCCAACCATTATGGTAACGTGCGCGGCATTGCCTGCCTGACAGAATCCGGCTCCACGCCACTGCTGATGTCGCGCCTGAGCTCCGGGCTGCCCATTTTCGCTTTGAGCCGGCACAGCCAGACACTGCAAAGGCTCTGTATGTGCCGTGGTGTGATACCGCTATTTTTCGACGCCTCGGCCTTTGATCGGGACAGTGTTGATGCCAGGGCCATCGAGTTCCTGCACGACAGTGGTTTCCTGCAGAAAAACGACGCCATACTGCTAACCAAGGGCACTACTGTTGGTGCCGCAGGCGGCACCAATATCATGAAAATTCTGCCCGTACCCTAGTGCTCCAACTACCTGATGACCGCAGTGACACGCCTTGTCGCCGATGTGGGCGGCACCAATACCCGCCTCGCTTTGTTTGACCCGGCAACGGATGAATTGCGTGCAGTTGGTATTTACCAAAACCGTGACCACCAGCGGTTTGAAGACATCATTGCCCGCTGGCTGCAGACCCTGACCGAACCGGCACCCACCACCTGCTGTATCGCGGTGGCCGCGCCACCGGCCGGTGACCGTGTCTCCATGATCAATATCAACTGGTCCTTCTCCTGCCGGGACATGGCCCGACGCTTCGGGTTTACCACGCTCGGCTGGATCAATGATTTCCAGGGCATCGCCTACTCGCTGCCTCACCTGGGCAGCGCCGACCGACAACTACTGCATGGCGGCCACAGCGAGGTACAGGGCAAGCTGGCGACGATAGGGCCGGGCACAGGACTGGGGGGCGCCACCCTGGAAATAGTGGCAGGGACACCAATGGCCCGCGCCTGCGAGCCGGGGCACATGGGCCTGGCGATGGCCACCACCCTGGAACTGGAAATAGCCCGGCTGTTACAAGCGCAACACGGTGAAATCCATGCCGAGTTATTGGTGTCGGGACCCGGGCTACAGCGCCTTTATCGGGTACTGGCACAAATTCGTGGTGTAACAGTGGATCCGTTGACGCCAGCAGATATTTCCAGCCGTGCCCTGGCGGGGCGGGACGAACTCTGCGTGCTGACGCTCAACACCTTCTGTGCCTTGCTAGGTTCAGTGTGTGGCGATTTCGTGCTCGCCGGCGGGGCCTACGGCGGCCTGTACCTGGCCGGGGGCATCATCCCGCGTATGGTGCCATTTTTGCGCACCAGCAGCTTTGCACCGCGGTTTCGGGAAAAAGGCGCGATGGGTGATCTTCTGGCCGACGTACCACTGTACGCCATCACCACGGCCCAACCAGGGCTGATCGGCGCCGCCCACGCCCCGCTGTAGCCCGGTTTTGAGGGCAATTATCCTGTCCATCCGTAGCAGGCGGAGTTTGAGCTGTCGCAAAATGCCATAATATTGCCAAAATAGTTGGCAAGCTACTCGTTAAACAATCAAATATGGTGCTACACTCCGACGAGCTGAGTGGTTTCAGCGGTATTTATGTTCGCGGTCGAAGTTCCATCAAGTTCATCGGTACGACTATAAATAATTATCAAATGAAAAGACGCCGCAACATGGCGCCGTAAGCAATACAGGTAAGAACTATGTCTACAACAACTGGCACTGTTAAATGGTTTAATGAGACCAAGGGATTCGGCTTTATCGAACGTGAAGACGGCCCTGATGTTTTTGTCCATTTCAGCTCCATCAAGGGTGATGGTTTCAAGACCCTTTCAGACGGCCAAAAGGTCGAGTTCACTGTCACGGATGGCCAGAAAGGCCCCCAGGCAGAGAATGTTATCCCGCTCTGAGGCCTTCCAGCTAAAGAGGACATAAAAAAAGGAGCTCATTTGAGCTCCTTTTTTTACTAGGGGACAGACTTAAGTCTGTCCCCGGTTTTCAAGTCTGTCCCCTGTCCCCCGTTCGGTTCCACATCAGCCATCTTGCAGGGACTTCTGCCGCGCCAGTTCGGTATCCATGTACTTGATCCACTGGTTGGCATATTTGGCAGAGCGCTCATCGCGACCAGCCGCGACAAAGGCCTCGCGCGCCTTGGGGTATTGCCGGGTATTGAAATAGGCCATACCCAACACCAGCCGCGCGGTATCCGGGCGTTTTACCCCGCCACGGGATAAACCTTTGTTAAGGGCGGTAATCGCTTTCTTGTACTGATCTCCATCCAGGTAAACATTGCCAAGGCGAGTATAAAGTTCCCCCTTATCAGACCTGGAGGCCGCCTCTTCCATGGCGGGAATAGCCTTGTCGATTTCCTGGGCCTGACGCCAGGCACTGCCGGCAATTTCCCAGTTCTTGGATTTACCTTCTATGGAATCATTCTTGAGGCCCTTGTCCATCACCCTGGCCGCCTTGTATGGCACCTCGGCATTCAGGTACAGGTAAGCCATGGTCACCTGCTCGGTACCTTTATCCAGCATACCCTGCACATAGGCCGTTTCCATAGCTGACAGTTGCTCGCTCTCCTTTTGTTGCTCGCCGTACATGTGGGAAAGCTGCACCCAGTACTGCTTTTTGGGGTAGTACTGCAGTAATTCTTCCAGTACCTCCACAGTCTTGTTGATGTCGTTCTGCTCAAAGTACAGGAAGCGAGCCAGGTTATACCACTGCTCCTTGGGCAGTTTGTCCTTTGCCTTGTACATGCTGATGGCCTTCTTCACATTGAGCAGGGCCCTGTCATAGTCTTTGGTCTGGTAGTAACCCTGGGCCAGCAATACATAGGCATTGGCATTGGGGTTCTCGGTAACTTTAAACCAGTCCAGCAAGGCGTCGATACCTTGCTGCCACTGCTCCTGCACGAAATAAAGCTGGGCGATGGTAAACCTGGTATTCACCTCCATCGCGATGGGGATATCCGGCTGGGCAACCACGTTCTCGTAGGCCTTCAGCGCGTTGGCATAATCCTCGTGCGAATAGTAGATAAACGCATAGAGATTGTAGACATTGGCCAGTTCATAGCTGTTCAATGCCCTCTTGCCGCCGGTGGCAATCATAGCGTCCAGGATTTTTGATGCTTTGCCCAGATCTTTCTCTTCAGCGGCCGCCTGGGCCTCCACCAGCTTTTCGTAGACCTTGTTGCGCAGTGCGGGTGTACGGCGGGTTGCCCGCGTGTCTTTTTTCTTCTCCTCAGCAGCTATAGCAGAGGACAGCGGCCATATACCGACGTCACTTTGCAACCGGGAGACAGCAATCTGGCCGGCGAGTAGAAGCACTGCCAGTAGAGCAGCTCGCATCCAGGTGTAGGGTTTAAACAATTCCATAACGCTTTAACCGTTTACTATTCCAACTCGTAGGTGAATTTGTTCTGTACACCAGCCACTTCGATGGCCTCACCATCGACCACGCGAGGCTTGTATTTAAACTTTAACGACGCTTTAACCGAAGCCTTTTCAAACACGCCGGAAGGCTGGCAGTCCATAGCGACGGGATCGCGGATAGCACCGGAGGCGGTGACCGTGTACTCAACAATACAGTAGCCGCTGATGCCGCGGGTCTGGGCTCTTCTTGGATAGATTGGCGCGACCTTCACGATAGGCAGGTATTCGCCATCACCTGAGGCCATACCGGAACTGGTGATTGCAACATCAATCACCGCCTGGGGCGCGATATTGATCACTTCCACGTCCATGTCCATATCGACATCAGGGGTGTCCAGGGCCGGGGGCGGCTCCTCGGGGTCATCCACCTTGTCAGGCTTTTGCTCATTTACATTGGTCTCGATCTCACGCTCCGGCATGTGGATATCTGCCAGCCTGTGCTGTTTGCTGTCATCGATCTTGGGGTCAGCTGACGCGATCAGGTATTGCATGATGAAAAACAGACCGCCCGCAACAGGAATCGCCAGCAAAGCGCCGATGATTAGTCTGATTAAATTGCGACTCATAGTGGACTACTTATCTTCCGTAGCCAGTGACACGTCATAGACGCCCGCTTCGCGAGAGGCGTCCAGGACCGCAGCTACTGTCTCGGTGTTTGATTCGTTGTCGGCCTGGATAACAACGGCCCCTTTCGGGTTCTCCGCATGCAGGCGCTCAATATTGGCGCGTACCGCGCGCACATCGATGCGGCGCTGATCCATCCAGATTTCATTGGTGGCACTGATCGCTATCAATATATTTACATTCTTCTTCGGCTGCGATGTGGACGCCTCGGGGCGGTTTACTTCAATACCCGCCTCCTTGATAAAAGACGCTGTCACTATGAAAAAGATCAACATGATAAATACAACGTCCAGCATGGGCGTCAAGTCGATCTGGGCTTCGTCCTGGGCAGCGGCTGCTCGATTATTCCTGCGCATTGCTATTTCTCTCTCAGTGATCGGTGGTCAGGTTGTCTGCCAGGAACTCGCCTTCGCGCTGGGCAATCCGGGTAACGTAGGTGTTGGCAAATACCCCCGACAAGGCGGCAACCATACCTGCCATCGTCGGCACCGTCGCCCGGGATACACCGCCAGCCATGGATTTGGCGTCACCACCACCGGTAACCGCCATGATATTAAATACTTCGATCATACCCGTCACCGTACCCAACAGACCCAGCAGGGGACACAGGGCCACCAGGGTTTTAATAACGGGCATGTACTGGTTGATCTCTAATCTGGCCTCCGAGATCAGCTTTTCGCGGATCTGGCACGCCGCCCAGGATTTGCGCTCTGAACGACTCTCCCACGTTGCAATGGCCACACCTGCATCTTTCTTCCAACTTACTTTTAAGTACCAGACCCGTTCGAAAATCAACATCCACATGAAGAATAACAACGCGGCGATCATCCAGAGAACGTCCCCCCCCATTTCCATAAAGCGGGAGGTGGCCTCATACGCACTATCCAACCAGTACATATTACTTCCTCAGCTGAGCCTCTGTGTTCTCCGCGATAATACCCGTGGTCTGCTCGTTAAGAATGTGAATGATGCGCTGGGCGCGGCCGTTCACAACGGTATGGAGCAATACTGTGGGAATTGCTACCAGCAGGCCTAGAACCGTGGTCACCAGAGCGCCGGAGATACCGCCGGCCATTGCCTTGGGATCTCCCGCACCAAAGATGGTGATGGCCTGGAAGGTGATAATCATACCGGTCACCGTTCCCAGCAGCCCCATCAGCGGAGCAATCGCCGAGATGATCTTGAGCAATGCCAGGCCGCTCTCCAATTTTGGCGTTTCCTTGAGGATTCCCTCAGAGAGCTTCAGTTCCAGAGTCTCGGTATCAATAGCGGGATTGTCTTCATTGACTTTGAGCACACGACCCAACGGGTTGTTGGTATTGGCCTGTTCGTTCTTGAGTTGTGAGCTCACCCTGGCGCTCACCGCTGTCAGCACGAACAGGCGCCAGATGGCGAGGATGAAAGCAAATGCACCCAACGCGGTGATGGCATAGCCAATCTTACCGCCCTGATGCCAGCGCTCTTCCAGGTTCGGACTGTTGATCAATGCCGCCAGGAAAGAACCGCCGGTGGGGCCGGTGGGGTCTATGCCGAACTTATGCATGCCGTCGGTGGCCGCGACCAGACCCTTGGCCCAACCGAGATAGGGGCCGGATGGCTGCCGTGCCAATTCTTCCAGAGAACCCTTGGAAGGCACAAATTGCAGGTACATACCGTCCTCGGAAATCATGTTGAAGGTACCGACCCGTACAACTTTTCTCTCGATCTTGTCGCCGTTTGGCCTGGCCACTTCGGCAGTGAAGGATACGACCTTGCCGGACTCAACCATTTCGCGGTTCAGCTCGTACCAGACCCGCTCGATTTCCTCGATACTGGGCAACTTGTCGCTGCTGCTCATCTTGGCGATGAGCTCTTCCAGGAAAGCCTCACGGCCGGGAAACTGGGAACTCACGATAGAAAACTCCATGTTGGTCACCAGGTCACCGGAAGTGGAGGTCAAGTGCCCGAATAATTCGGCCAGGGTACCCAACTTTTCCTTGAGTTGGTCCTGCTTGGCGGCTACCAGCAGCTCGTTTGCCTCGAAAGCGTCTTCCAACTCGGCGCTGATTTGCTCCTGACGAGTGCGCTCGGCTTCCACCTTCTTCAGTTCTGAGGCCTGGTTGACCTTGTCTTTAGCGAAGCGCTGCTCACGGGCGCGATTTTCCCTGGCCTCGGTCACCTGACCCTGCTTGACGAAACCCAGCAGTTCATCCAGGGTCCTGGCGTCCTGTGCCAGCGCCGAGCCGGCGGATAAAGTCACTGCACCACAAAGGGCAATAGCAGCGGCTTTCACATATTTAATACTCATTACTTCGCCTCCGGCGCTGCTACTGGCAGATTCATCAAGTCAATAGAAGCCTCTTTGCGCGCGATGCGCAGGCCTTTCATGATTGCGGTGCGATATTCACCGCGATCCAGGGGTATCCAACTGCGGCTGAGCTGATCCCATGTGCCCGAGATTTCAGTATCGGTAGTCTGGTACAACAGGGCGATGCGCCCCACCCGCAAGAAGTTCACGTCACGTTCGACGCCATCAATTTTTACACTGCCCTTATACGCGTCGATCTTGCGACCGTACTCATTTTCAATCTTGTAGGCTTCCAGCACCTGACGAAATTTCTCCGCGATTGATACGTCTGAGCGATCCAGGTTGGAGCGCAAGAAGGCAATCCGTTGCTGGCGCTCATCCACATGGAAAGGCACATCCAGTTCCACAAATTTTTCCAGGCCGTCGATCATGCGAATAACCAGCGGCGTCATCTGGCGTGAGATGATCGTCACCTGGTCGATGGATTCATCGATCTGCCCAAGGCGCACGAGTTGGTTGTTGATCTGGCGCTGCAGGCGGGTGTTATAGACCTCAAGACCGTCAATCTGCTTGGTGACCGTCTTATAGTCGCCGAGGAGGTCGCGAGTTTCATCGGCCAATCGGTCGATTTTTACCTGCGATTCACGCGCAGCCTGGTTCTTGGCTACTCCCACATCAAGGATGGGGTCCAGGTCACTGGCTTGCACCGCAGCCACAGTGCCCAGCAGGGCGCCTGTAGATACCAGCGCAGCGATTAATACGTTCTTCAATCGATGCATAGTCATGGGAATCGTGTTTCCTATATTCCAACAAAGTTATTCAAGGCTTATTAATTCAGGCCTGGTCTCTCTTTGTATAGTTGAAAAACCAAAGCCGGCAAACAGAGGCCGCAAATTTAAACCAATTAAGCACCGCATTACAATCAAAGGCACTTGTCATATTGGGCATAAAACATGTCCGTGTATTTTGGTTACACGTGTGCACAGATACCTTCCCATGGTAACAATTTCCATCGAACGTATCACACCCTTAACTACCTGCCCGGTTGTAGACGACAAAGCTGTATTCATAGGGGTTCTGGTCCGACGCCCCATGGTGCTCCCGGCCCACCTCGCGCCAGCGCCCCCAGTCGATTGGTGGCAGCAAAGCGTCTCCCTGGACACTGGCATGCACCTCTGTAATATACAAACGATCGGCCCGGGGAATAGCCGCTCTATAGATCTCGGCACCGCCGATCACCACCAACTCCCGCACACCGTCGATCACGGCAATATCCCCGGCCAGACGCAGGGCTTCGTCCAGCGACGCTACCACCCTGACTCCCTCCGCCCTAAAGTCCGGGTTGCGAGTGATCACAATATTGGTGCGGCCGGGCAAGGGCCTGCCGATTGACTCAAAGGTCTTGCGACCCATCACAATGGGCTTACCCATAGTGACCCGCTTGAAATAACGCAGGTCCTGGGGCAAGTGCCAGGGCAGCGCATTATTGCTGCCGATAACACCGTTCTCGGCCGCGGCGACAATAACTGCAAGTCGGATCATGCGGTTCTAAACCGCCACCGGCGCCGCGATGTGGGCGTGGGGGCTATAGTCCAGCAGCTCGAAGTCTGCGAATTTGTAGTCGTAGATACTGTCCGGCTTACGCAGGATGTTCAGGCTCGGCAGAGGCCGCGGCGCCCGACCCAACTGCTGCCGCACCTGCTGCAAATGATTGCTGTATATGTGGGAATCACCGGTACAAATAATGATCTCCCCGGGCTCCAGATCACATTGCTGCGCCAACATCATGGTCAGCACGGCGAGGCTGGCAGTGTTATAGGGCAACCCCAGGAAGGAATCGCTGGAACGGATCAGCAGTTGCGCGGACAGGGTGCGGTCCGCTACATAAAACTGATACAGCAGGTGGCAGGGGGGCAGCGCCATGCGTCCGGCTTTGACATTGTCCTGGGGGCTCACTCGCTCATCGGGCAGGTACTCGACGTTCCAGGCATGGAACAGAATACGGCGACTGTGCGGATTGTTGCGCAGGCTATCCACCACATAATCGATCTGGTTGATGCTGCCACCTTCACGGGTCGGCCAGGCGGTCCACTGGGCGCCATAAATCGGACCCAGGTCACCCTCTTCAGTGGCCCACTCATTCCAGATGGACACACCATTTTCCCTGAGCCAGGCTGTATTGGTATCGCCGCTGAGAAACCAGATAAGCTCGTTGATAATGCTCTTCAAGTGCAGTTTCTTGGTGGTCAGCAGTGGAAAGCCGTCAGCCAGATTGTGCCGATACTGGCGCCCGAATACCGACAGGGTGCCGGTACCAGTGCGGTCGTCCTTGCGGGCGCCGTTATCGAGGATGTCCTGCAACAGATCCAGGTATTGCTTCATTTACTGCTTTTCCCCTTGGTTTGTGGGACCGAGGATGCGGCACCACGATAGGAACTTGCAAGTAAATAGATACCCAACGCGATCATGGGCAGGCACAGCACTTGCCCGCGCGTCATCCAGCCCAGAGCATGGAAACCGATATGCTGGTCCGGTTCCCGGAAAAATTCTGCGACAAAACGCAGGCAACCGTAACCGAGGGAGAACACCCCGGCAACCGCCCAGGTGGGGCGCTCCCGGGATGAAAACCACAGCATAATTATAAACAGCAACACGCCTTCCAGGGCAAACTGATACAACTGTGATGGATGCCGGGCGAGTTGCAGAGGGTCCTTGGGAAACACCATGGACCAGGGTAGCCCACTGGGCCGGCCCCACAATTCCTGACCGATGAAATTGCCCAACCGGCCAAATGCCAGACCCAGCGGCACCAGCGGCGCAACAAAATCCATAAGTGCACCAAAGACGATGTTTTGTCGGCGGGCAAAAACATACATCGCGATCAGCACGCCCAGAAACCCACCGTGAAAAGACATGCCGCCCTGCCATACACGCAATAACCACGTCGGGTCCTGTGCCAGTTTGTCGCCACCATAAAACAACGCGTAGCCAAACCTGCCGCCAAGGACCACCCCCAACGCGGCGTAAAAAATGAGGTCGTCCACCTGCTCGCGTCGCACCGCAGACCAGGGGCGACGGGTGCGGCGCACAGCGAACCACCAGGCGAAGGCCAGGCCAGCGAGATAAGCGAGGCCATACCAGTGGACTTTTACCGGACCCAGGGAGATTGCGACCGGGTCTATTTGCGGGTAAATCAGCATAGTTTCGTGTCAGTAAGTGCCCGATCGGAACACCGGCCAATGTTCGCCAGCACAAGGAATCGGGATACAAAAACGGTATTATCATCCACCCTGTGGCGTTTCACAATTGATTCCCTGCCAAACCAGACTAGTCTTCCAACCACCTGATAAGTTAGGATCAGTGCCAACCAGGTGGTTGGAGCACTAATTATGTGTTTGCTGATCTTTGCCCATCAAACCTCCACCCGCTATCCGCTGGTGATAGCGGCCAATCGGGATGAATTCCACGCCAGGCCCACGACCGCGTCACAATTCTGGACGGACCATCCGGTACTGCTGGCGGGGAAGGACCTGGACCAGGGCGGCACATGGATGGGCGTAACTCGCGATGGTCGCTTCGCGGCGATTACCAACTACCGCGACCCGTCGCGCACAGCTGTTGCCCCCCGCTCTCGTGGTGAGCTGCCACTGGACTACCTCGCGGGACAGTGTGACCCGCAGGCTTACCTGCAGGGCGTAGCCGCACAGGCGACGGAATATGCGGGCTTCAACCTGTTGCTGGGTGATCGGGACCACCTGTGGTATTTCACCAATAGCCTGCCTCAGGCGGAGCGCGCTCCGCTGTGTCTGCAACCTGGTATCTACGGCCTGAGCAATGCCCGGCTGGACACACTTTGGCCCAAAGTAGCTATCGGTAAGACCCGGATGAAAAATCTCCTGGATAAGGAGCCGCCCACTCATGACGCACTGGCGAGCGTGGTGAGCGACCAGCGCCTGGCGGACCTGCACACACTGCGCCCGCATGGCATGGAAACCGGGATGGATCAGCTGTTGTCAGCCCAGTTCATTGTCACCGGGCTCTACGGCACCCGCTCCAGCACCACACTGTGGACAGATAGCACTGGCCTGGCCAGTTGGCGAGAACTGAGTTTCAACGAATTGGGAGAAATACGAGAGGTGCGGGAATTCGAGTTCGCGTTGATCTGATGCCGTGCGGCCGAAGCCGATTTGTCAGTCTATCGGATTGTGGATGAATTGCTCCATACCGTGTTCGGCGAGGAATTGTTCCAGCCGTTGGTGAATCTCGCTGGCCCGATCCATTACCATGACTTCGTTCAGCAGCTCCCGGGCTTCACCCAGGTTGACGTTGCGCAAGGCCTTTTTTACCTTGGGTAAGCTGGTGGCGTTCATGGACAGTACCTTGTAGCCCATCGCCAGCAGCAGCACGGCACCCTCCGGATCTCCGGCAAGTTCGCCACAGATAGTGACGGGTATGCCCTCGGCCTCGCCCGCCGCCGCGACATCGGTGAGGGCCTGTAATACAGCCGGGTGCAAGGAGTGGTACAGATCCGCCACGCGGGGATTATTTCTATCCACCGCCAGCAGATACTGGGTCAGGTCGTTACTGCCCACCGACATGAAATCCACGCGTCTGGCCATGGCCCGGGCCTGGTAGACTGCCGCCGGTACTTCCACCATCACACCAATGGGCGGCAACTCTCCTTTCACGCCCTCTTGTAACAGCTCACGGTGGCTGCGGTGGATAAGGTCCAGCGCCTCCTCCAGTTCGGATATATTGCAGATCATAGGCAGCATGATGCGCAAATTGCCCAGGCCCTCGTTGGCCTTCAACATGGCGCGAATCTGAGCCAGGAATATCTCCGGGTGATCCAGGGTCACCCGGATGCCGCGCCAGCCCAGGAAGGGATTGTCCTCTTCGATGGGAAAATAGGGCAGGGCCTTGTCCCCACCAATATCCAGGGTGCGCATAGTAACGGGCTTGGGCGCGAAGGCCTCCAGCTGATTGCGATAGATTTGTCGCTGCTCTTCTTCACTGGGGAATCGATCGCGCAACAGGAAGGGGATTTCGGTACGGAACAGCCCCACACCCTCGGCGCCCCACTCCAGCGACCGAGTGACATCCGCCATCAATCCCGTATTGACCCACAGTGGCATGCGGTGGCCGTCCAGGGTTTCGCAGGGTTTGTCACGCAGGGACTCCAGGTCGCGGGTCAGGGCTCGATCCTGATCCACGATCTCCTGAAAACGTTGTTTCACTTGCGGCGGCGGATTGAGATGCACCGTGCCGTTATAACCGTCGATAACCAGTTCACGGTCCTGCAGCATAGTGTAGGGCAGATCTACAGCGCCCATCACGGTGGGCACGCCCATGGCCCGGGCCAGGATGGCCACATGGGAATTGCCCGATCCGCGCACTGAAATCAGGCCGGCCAGTTTCTCGCGGGGAATCTCCCCCAGGGACGAAGCGGTCAGTTCTTCTCCCACCAGTATGGTCTGGTCAGGATAGGTTTGCTCTTCCTTGTCGGAGGCTTGCAGGTAAGCAAGCACTCGCGTACCCAGGTCTTTCACGTCCACGGCACGCTCTTTCAGATAGCTGTGCTCCATGCGCTCGAAGTGGCGAATATGCTCTATCATCACCTGACTCAATGCCCCCTGAGCCCATTCTCCTGCCTTGATCAGGCCGACCACTTCTGCGCCGATGGTCGAATCATCCAGGATACCGAGGTAGACATCGAACAGGGCGTGATCTTCCGGACTCAGCTCTGTCCCCAGGCTGTCGGCGACGGCCTGGATATCCTTGACCACACATTGCAGGGCCTCCCCGAACGCGCGCACCTCCTGCCGCCGATTCTGCGCTTTGCGCGGTGGCACCGCGTACATATCCGCTATGGGCGATACCACCACGGCGGTACCGATGGCGATCCCGGGCGCCCCGGGCACACCGCTGATTTTCGCTGGCGTGCCCGCCCCGGCCAATATCTCATCCTGCACCGCACCGGTAACCTGGGCGTGGGCAATAACGCCTGCCAGTTGCGCGGACATGGTGACCAGAAAGGCCTCGTCACTCTCGTCAAAGCGGCGTTGTTGCGCCTGCTGAGCTACCAGCACTCCCAACACGACACGCTGGTGAATAATCGGCACACCGAGAAAAGCGTGATACTGCTCTTCCCCGATGCCAGGGAGCAACTGAAAACTTGGGTGATTTGCCGCGTTTTCCAGATTAACCGGCTCCTCGCGCACCGCTACCATGCCCACCAGGCCCTCTCCGGCGGCAAGGCTGGCCTGGCCGACCAGATCCGGATTGAGGCCTTCGGTGGCGCGAAATACATAACAGCCGGTGGACGGATCGCGCATATAAACGCTGCAAACCTCGGTCCCCATAGCATCGCGCACACGCCGCACGATGATTTGCAGGGCATCATCCAAGCCCTCGGCCGCATTGACCTCCTGAACGATATGGCGCAGTGTTTCAAGCATAGGAGTTTATGAATCCCCCCTGTTTTCGGTATGTCGCCCAAAGGGCAGTGCCAACTCTTTCATCGCCTTGCGATATACTTCACGCTTGAAGGAAATCACCTGGTTCAGGGGGTACCAGTAGCTGACCCACTGCCAATGATCGAACTCGGGCTCGTCGTTCAGATCCAGTTGCACTGCGGTATCATTTTTTAGCATGCGCAGCAGAAACCACTTCTGTTTCTGCCCGATACACAGAGGTTTCTGTCCCTTGCGGATAAAACGCCGGGGTAGTCGATAGCGCAGCCAACCACGAGTAGAGCCCAGAACCTCGACCGCATCGCGCGACAGACCAACCTCTTCATGCAACTCGCGGTACAGTGCCTGTTCCGGCGACTCTCCGGAATTGATACCCCCCTGGGGGAACTGCCAGGCATCGCGCCCGCCCACCCGCCGGGCCCACAATACCTGACCCCGGTCATTGGCCAGCACTATTCCTACATTCGGTCGAAAACCGTCTGAATCGATCACTTCAACGCGCCACTCTTTATAAGAGCCAACCATTGTTCCACACTTTCGCTGCCCTGAGAAATTTACTATCGAGGACACACCGGCTATGCTGGCCGACCATTTCTTGAGGGGCAGACTGTGACACTGGCGATTTTTGACCTGGACAACACCCTGATCGGTGGTGACAGCGACAATTTGTGGGGTCTTTTTATCTGTGAGCGGGGCCTGGTAGACGGTGAGGGTTTCGCTGCCCGCAACGATCAATTCTATGCGGACTACCAGGCGGGCAGCCTGGATATCACCGCCTACCTGCGCTTCGCCCTCGGCCCTCTGAAGGGGCATCCACAGGAAGAACTGGACACCTGGCACCGGGACTTCATGGCCAGCAAAATAGCGCCCATCATGCTACCCAAAGCGGCTGCGCTGATTGCCGATCACCGGGAGCGGGGGCATGAGCTTTTAATCATCACTGCCACCAACCATTTCATCACCAGACCTATCGCGACTGCGTTGGGGGTGGCGGAGTTGTTAGCCTGTGAAGCGGAGATAGTGGACGGCCTGTATACGGGTGAACCCAGCGGGATACCTTCCTACCACGCGGGCAAGGTCACTCGCCTGTATGATTGGCTGGGTAGCCGGGACACTACCCTGGATGGCGCCTATTTTTACAGCGACTCACACAATGACCTGCCATTGCTGGAGTTGGTGGACAATCCGGTGGCGGTGGATCCGGATGAGACGCTGTTGGCCCGGGCCACCGATCTTGGCTGGCCGGTTATTTCTTTGCGGGGGTGATTTTTTATGGGATTGTTGTTGTTCCGCCGAACCGTAGAAATATTCTATGCCTTGGCTGGGGCGTGTGAGACCATGGACGGCCGGGCCCGAGCGCACATGGAGGGCCCGCCCCGCTTTATCGGGTGTGTGCTTGTAGCGGTCCCTGACAGGGAATAGATATT
>QNFS01000015.1 GCA_003646415.1 Gammaproteobacteria bacterium | reverse complement strand
TGCCTGGGCCAGAGCACGCAGGAATCCATGCCGAGCCAATATTCAGCGGCGTCCCTGCTGATTGAACTGTGATAATGCAGGTTCTGCTACCGAGCGCCCTTTCCCACGAAAAGAAACAGCGCACCCAGGGCACCTTCTCTTGATACTGCGCATCAATTCACCTTGTGCCAGGTGGGGCTCTGGTAGGTGGGGCTCTGGTAGGTGGTACCAAGTGTGGCAGTATTGGCGTTTCCTGATTGGCCTTTGCTACCCGTTCCAGTCCGGGGTCCGGTCTGCCCAGAGGCCGGATGGTGCGGATCATGAACGCCTTTTGGCCTTGCTGTGGGCCAACCGCGATCCGGTAGGAGACAGAACTGCCCAGGAGATGGGGCATCGCATCCGAAGCAGGCCTGGGTGGTTATGCAGCATCTAATTACGCGGCGACCAAGGAGGGTATTGTTGGTTTTTCACGCACTCTGGCAATGGCTCAATCAAAAACTTTTACGATTTTGGCCTTGATTTCCTGGGATTTTTCATCACCTGCATCAGCCAGTTCAGCCAGGTAGACCTGGCCCTCGATGAGTTTATCCTTCAAGTCGTTGATCTTACCCAACAACTCCTTCTGCAACTCGGCACCGGCGGCATCGGCTTCAGCAGCGGCCTTTTTAGCCTTCGCATCGGCCTCCGCTGCTTCCAACTGCTCGTTAAGGGCGTTCAATTGTTTTTCGACTTTCTCTTTAAGCAGGTCGGTTATGCTCACAAAATGTCTCCTCATCCTGGTAAGTGCTGAATTTTGACAGTGCTCATCTTACACGACAGCGAGTAGATTTTTTTTGGCAATTTCTCCTTGATAGCGGGTATAATTTCAAGGGTATTGAATTTTCAAACCACTTTATCCTATCGACAAAGGTTATGACCATGGGCCAGGCAGAAAACATCACCGACTTAAATTCATGCTGGGCGAAAGAGGGGCGTACGCCCCGCATCGCTATTATCGGTGCTGGCATTTCCGGCATTGGCACCGTTATCGCCCTGCGCAAGGCCGGTTACACCGACCTGACCGTGTATGAAAAAGCCGATAAAATCGGCGGCACCTGGCGGGACAACCGCTACCCGGGCCTGTCATGTGATGTGCCGTCCTATTGGTATTCCTACTCCTTTGAGCCGAACCCCAACTGGTCACACCGCTTCTCCTACGGCCCGGAAATTTTCGAGTACGTCGAACACGTCGCTAAAAAATATGATGTGATGTCGGTCATCAATTTGAACAGCCCGGTAACCGAGATGACCTATCTGGGGCCAAAGTGGCAGCTGAAAGCAGAGGGGCACGAAACTCAAATCTTTGATTTTATAATCACGGCCACAGGCGTTCTCCATCATCCCAGTTATCCCGACATCAGGGGTATCGATACCTTCAAGGGCGCTATGTTCCACACGGCCCGCTGGGATG
The DNA here is from genome assembly GCA_003646415.1 of Gammaproteobacteria bacterium. Lineage (GTDB taxonomy): Bacteria > Pseudomonadota > Gammaproteobacteria > Pseudomonadales > Halieaceae > JBALVO01. The sequence continues at coordinate 23,041 of QNFS01000015.1, read as the reverse complement.
ACTCTGTATCGCTCGAAGGCAAGAGAGTCGGCATTATTGGTACAGGGTCCACCTCGGCGCAGATCGTTGGAGAGGTTACCAGCAAAGTGAGGCACATGAGTGTTTTTCAGCGCACCCCCCACTGGATCGCACCGTTGCCTCAGAAAAAATACTCGGCACTTTGGAAAACAGTATTGCGCGCCTGCCCCTGGCTACACCCTCACTTAAGCAACTTTTATAAGAAGAATATGCTTACTGCTTTTGCAGAGGCCACAGTGGGAAATGTGGTAGAACAGCAAAAAATTGAAAAAGCCTGTATGGAATTACTGGCCAAAGATGTATCTGACCCGGAACTGCGCGCCAAATTAACACCCGATTACAAGGCAACCTGCAAACGGCTGATCTTTTGCTCCGATTATTACACCGCTATCTCTCGTGATAACGCGGAACTGATCACTGACGATATCGAGTGTATTGAGCCCGAGGGAGTCCGCACCAGGGATGGCCACTTGCACGAACTGGACGTACTGATTCTGGCCACCGGTTTTAATGTCTCCCAATTATTACTCCCTGCCAGGGTCTATGGGGAAAATAAGATGGAGTTGGGTGAACTGTGGGATGGCGCTCCCCGCGCCCACCGGGCAATGACCATACCCGGGTTCCCCAACTTCTGGATGATCGAAGGCCCCACAGGCCCGGTTGGTAACTTATCCTTGATATCAATTACCGAGGTACAACTGGGCTATCTGATTCAGTGCCTCAACAAAATGAAGACCGATAAAGCAGCCAGCATTGTCGTCAAAAAAGATGCTTACGAAGCCTACAACAAAGCCATGGCCGAGGCAGTGCTTACGACCATATGGGCCACTGGTGGTTGCGATAGTTGGTACATCGACAAAACAGGTATACCCAATCTCTACCCCTGGCACCCCAACCGTTTCTATAAAGATATGGAGCAACCCGACTTTTCCGAGTATCAGTTTAGCCAGGAGATTGCCAGCGGAGTCTGATACACCTTTGTGCCATTGGCGAAAGGTGTATCGTACATTTGCTCGCCGTCATCGACGGCAAATTCATACGGCGGAAACTCTTCCATCTCCAGCCACTGCTCATGCTTGACCTCACCCAGGGCATAGGTGCCGTCTATATGTTCATCATAGAGTAGGGCGCACAATCCCAGGAGAAAGACCATGCACCACCGACCCCAACGCAAATCCACACTACTCAACCTGCTGGCATTTGGGCTCCTGCTACTGCCTTTCGGTAGTGTGGCTACCGGCGCCGAAACTCAAAATGAGGCACCGATATTCAACCTGCGCCAGGTCAGCCCGGCGGTGGCCCTGGCCGGCCGCCTGAATAACTCGGCACTGGCAACAATTGAAGCGGAGAATTACGCTGCCGTAATCGACCTGCGCACACCTCCAGAGGGGGTTGCGGCAGAGCAACAGATGTTCAAAGGCACCGGGATTGAATACATAAATATTCCAGTCGGAGGTGAGCTTCCGGAGGCGGCGACCATCCGGACCTTCAACGACACCATGGACCGACTGGAGGGCAAAAAGATACTGATACACTGCCAATCCGGCAATCGGGTCGGCATGATGTGGGGGGTCTACCTGACCAGCAAAGGCGCGCCCCTGGATGAGGTTCTGGAGGTTGTCAAATATTCCGCAACCAAAGAGCCAATGCTCGCAGCCATCAGGCAGTATGCTGCTGAAACCAATTCAGCGACATCGTTATGCGCTACCTGCTGATCAACCTGCACCTGAGGGTCACCACAAGGTTGATAATATGCACCCACACAAGGGCGTAAATCTATTGAAGGTATCATTATGAAAATTATCTATTACAAATTTATGGCGTTCGTAGTCACCTGGCTGATGCGCCTGCTGCCGCGCAACACCCCCATCGTCTACAAGGGCATCAATTCGGCCCTGACCCTGTGTGAGCAGGTCGCTGTGCTGGGTTACACTCGTGTCATTATCGTCACCGACGAGTTTCTGGGCAGTTCCGGCATACTGGACGGCATAAAAGCCAGGCTCACTGAGTCGGGTGTAGAATTCGTGGTGTTTGACGGCGTGCTACCCGACCCTGCTTTCGACCAGGTTCAGGTAGGAGAAGCGATACTGAGAACCGAGAATTGCCAGGCGATTATCGCAGTCGGCGGGGGCTCTGTACTGGATGCAGCCAAGATGATGGCCATGCTGCACACCAATCCCGGTCCCCTGGAAAAATTTGACGGCATACAGAAGTGCAAAAATTTCGGCCTGCCGCTGTTCGCCATCCCCACCACGGCGGGCACCGGCTCCGAGATCACTCTGGCAGCGATAATTACCGACCCGGTATCACATAGAAAAATGCCTATAGCGGACACCAAGATGATTCCCGGTTACATCGCCCTGGATGCCGAGATTATGAAGAGTATGCCTCCGGAGATTACCGCTGCCACCGGCATGGACGCTCTCACCCACGCGGTGGAGTCCTACCTGAGCAAGGCATCTACCGAAGCAACCGAAACCCAGGCCAGGGCGGCCATCCGGCTGATCTTCATGTATCTGCTGAAGGCGTATCAGGACGGCAATGATATGCAAGCACGGGATGCCATGGCCATGGCATCCTTCTATGCCGGGGCCGCCTTCGGCAAGGCCTCGGTAGGTTATGTACACGGCATTGCCCACCAGTTGGGACGGGTTTGCGGCACGCCACACGGCAATGCCAATGCCATGGTTCTACCTGAAGTGCTGGCCGCCTATGGTGACTGCGTACACGCTCGCCTGGCCGACCTTGCGCGACTGGTAAACATTGGCGAACCCGGCAGCGGCGACAGTCAACTGGCCGGCCAGTTCATCCAGGCCATTGTCGATATGCGCCAGGAAATGTCGCTCCCGTTGCAGCCCAAAGACCTGAAACTACAGGATATTACCGGCATCGTTGACGACGCCATCAGCGAGGCCGGGAAACTTTATCCGGTACCGCGCTATATGTCAGAAAACGAAATCAGAACCATTGTCAACGGGCTTCTGGCAGCCTGATAAGCGAATTAGCAGGAGTATTACCCCATGGCATCGAGATTCAATGCGGTCAGATTCCCGGGGGGCGCCCAGTCCAATGGTGATGAGCGGCACTAGGCATAAAAAGCGGCGAAGCTGTCGATAAAGCCCCGCAGCATGTCCGCCGGCAGGTCGTTAATCCCCGCCGCGGCCTTGCGCCCGCCGCCGGTGGGGAATCTCATACACAATTCATCGGCGCCAGTCTTGTTACTGAGGGGAGCGCGCACACTGACCAGGTAGCAGCCATTGGCTTTGGTGGTGAGCACCGCGTGCCCACGAGCCGGGTCGCCATTGGCCAGGTCGTTGCTGTATACGCCGCTCACCCGTCGCGCCCAGGGTTCGTTGGGGAGCATGTATACGGCCACCGCCGCATCCTTGTACTCGGGGGCCAGCAACGCCGCACTGGCCATATCCTGCCGGTAGCCCTGCTCCAGTTTCTGGAAATGCTCAGCGCCGTCGCTCATGAAATCCAGTGGGCTGGCGTAGGGGCTGATCAAACGGTACAACTGAGCAGGCTCGAAGTGCAGGTCATCCAGGTTTGAGCCATAGCCGTTGTAGTTGATGTACACACCGAGGTCTTCCAGGTGTTGCAGGCTGCCCTCATTCAGCGCCAGCGGTTTGGCGATACGCCGCGCACTGTCCTTGAGGTTGTCGCCGAAAGTCCCCACTACAGCCCATTCCAGAAACTCGCCATCCAGGTACGTGTTGACCAGCAGGCTGGTACATACGTCGGGCGCAGTATCGATGAATGTTTGCAGGTTGTGATGTTCGGGGATTTCCCCGGCGAAGTGGTGGTCACAATAAAATACATCGGCGCCGGCAGCCAGCGCCCGTTCCAGGCCGACCCGGTTCTTGTCCAGCGATACATCAAGCACCGTTATCCTGGAGCCTGGACTCGCCTGTACTTTTTCCAACAAGTTGATGTCACGCTTTACACCGGTGATCAATTCTGCCTCGCGGGGCTGGGCATTGCGCAGCTGGGCCAGGGCGCACAGCCCGTCGGCATCGCCATTGAATACGTCAAAATGGGTCATGTTGTTTCCTTACGAAGGTATGCGTTGCTCTGCGGTATTTCACCGGGCAATAAAACAATAGATCAGGGTTTGTCGCGGAACAATTCCTTCACATTGGAAGCAGCAGCGGCAGCGGCAGCGGCATCGATAAGCGCCAGTTCCCCCTGCCTTTTCCACAGGTGATCATAGCGGATTTGATGGCTGGCGAAGCCACTCACTGCCGAGTTCAACACCGAACTGATACCGTCACAGTCAAGCGTATCGCAATAGTCAACCAGCTCGGCCAGCAGTTTGTGTATCTGCGTAAAAGGCAGGCTCTCTTCTTCAGCACGCATGATCATGGGATGCCCAGTCCCGGTAACATTGGTGCCCAGCAGCAACTCTTCATGCAGCTTCTCTCCCGGGCGCAGGCCGGTATATACAACCTCGATGTGCTCACCCACATGGGTGTCATGATTCATTTCGTAGCCACTGAGACGGATCATGCGGCGCGCCAAATCTACAATGCGTACCGGCTCACCCATATCGAGTACAAATACATCACCCCCGGTACCCATCGCCCCGGCCTGCAATACAAGCTGTGCGGCCTCGGGAATACTCATGAAATAACGTGATACTTCTGGATGGGTCACTGTAACGGGGCCGCCACTTTCGATTTGTTCCCGAAACAGGGGAACGACAGAGCCGGAAGAACCCAATACGTTACCAAAGCGCACCATACAAAATCGGGTGATGCCGTCACTCTGCTTCTGGCTCTGGCCCTGGGCCATGCCCTGCAGAATCATTTCCGCGAAACGTTTGGAGGCACCCATGATATTGGTGGGGCGTACCGCCTTGTCGGTGGAAACAAGTACGAAAGTCTCTACGCCGGCCACTCGTGCTGCTTCCGCTGCATACCAGGTGCCGAACACGTTGTTGGCAACACCCTCGGCAATGTTGTACTCCACCATCGGTACATGCTTGTAAGCCGCCGCGTGATACACCGTCTGTACACGGAATGTGCGGTAAATATTCTCCAGACGACGCTGGTCCTGCACCGAACCGAGCAGAGCCACTAACTCCACCTCAAGCTCCAGGCTCTCTATTACCGCCTGTAATTCACGTTCAAGGTTGTACAGGGCGTACTCAGAGTTATCCAGTAACACCAATTCACGCGGGGCCGATACTATGATCTGGCGACATAGCTCAGAGCCAATCGACCCACCCGCACCGGTGACCATCACCGCCTTGCCGGTGATACAACGCTCGATCAACTCCGGGTGAGGCGGCACCGGATCCCGGCCCAGCAGGTCATCCAGTTCTATATCCTGAATCTGGGTGATGCTGGCCTGGCCCGCTAATAATTCCATAATTCTGGGAACAGTACGCACATAGACAGGCAGGCCCACCAGGGAATTGATGATCTCTTTGCGCCGTTCCGGTGATGCCGAGGGAATGGCCAGTAGCACCTGGGTTATATCGTGCTCGGCAATCAACAGTGGCAAATTTTCTGGCCGCACCACCTGCAACCCATTGATAACTGAGCGCTGCAGTTTCAGGTTGTCATCTACGAACGCCACCGCATGATACTGATCTCCGTGGTGCAGGGCTGTGAGCAATTCACGGCCGGATTCGCCGGCACCGTAGATAATGACGTTCTCGGACATTGAGCGCAGTTTAGCCTGGTAATAAGCGCGCACGGTCAGGCGAGAGCCCCCTATGCCCAGCAGCGCCAGCCCCCAGTAAATAAGCGGTGTGGAACGAGGCACGTTCGCCTGGGCGAATAAAATCATGGCCGCCAGTATCAATGTAGAATAAGTGACGCCGATGATTATCGCCCAGATAGCCTGCTGGCCCATGAATCGAATAACGGCTCGATACAAACCCAGGCGCAGGAAGACCACCGCACTGAACAGTATTGTGGCAACGCCACAAAAGTACTCAGTGGCCCCCAGTTGGAAATGCATGTGGCCCCAGCGCAAGCCCACAGCCGACCACATCGCAAAGCCAACAAACACCATATCCAGGGCCAACAGACCGGCCTGTTTGATATTGCGTGGTAGCTCTATGAGTTTTTCAACGACATCCCGATAGCTGCCAATAAAGCCGGAAACAGAGCGCGATACTAAACTGCCTGGACGATTCAGCAAATCCCCTCCTACTTCCCACGGCCATGACCGACGCTAGTTGAAATTGGTATTGCTGCGCCCAAGAGGGACGAATATTACGTGAATTTGGCCGTTTTCGCCATGCCCCAGAGCAGTGGAAGATATGCCAAAATTACCAATAAAAATCCATAGTCAGGCCAGGTTTGCACCACCCAGGCTAGCGGGGTGAGCCACAGGGCGTTCAACGACAGTAGCAGTATATCCAGTTCCAGATGAGAACCACGGTGCCGACTGAGGCGCTGGTAGGCATGTAATCGGTGGGGTTGGGTGAACCGCTGTCCACTCACTATACGCCACACCAGGGTCCAACTGGCATCGGTGACAAAAACAGCCAGTAACACTAACCAGCACAAGGGGTTGAGCTGTCCCTGCACAGCTCCCAGCAGCGCCAGACCCGCCAGTAAAAATCCCGTGGGTATGCTGCCGGCATCCCCCATAAACAGTCGCGCCGGAGGCCAGTTCCACAGTAAAAACCCCAAATGGCTGGCAGCCAGAAGCAGGCAAAACAAGGCATAGCTGCCGTCACCTCCCGCCCCCCAGGCCAACAACGCCGCACCGCAGCAGGCCACAATGCACTGGATCGCAGCGATGCCGTCGATACCGTCCATAAAATTATATAAATTAAGCGACCAGAGCATGGCGGTGGCCGCGAGCACCACCAGTACCCCACCGCGCACAATGCTATCCACCAGCACAGGTGACAACAGAGTCGCCGCTACCAGCAGGCACAGCAAACCATAGACCGTGAAACGTAGCCGCACAGACAGTCCGCGCAAGTCGTCGATAACACCGAGCAGCATGAGAAACAGTGCCGCCAACGCCAGAGTAATAAACCCGCCATCCCAGGCGCCCCGCCACGAAGCGGCCAGCAGCAGTCCCGCAGCGAATGCCAGCAACATGGGCACGCCTCCTCCGTGGGGGGTAGGCTGCTGGTGGGAACTGCGCTCATTCGGTGTATCCAGGATTTGCCAGCGTCGGGCCAGTAGCAAATACAAACCACACAGGGCGGCTGACAACAGCAACGTAATCAGCAGTACGGTCATAAACCGGGCTCCCGACCACCGCCGACCATGTCTTTTACCACATCTTCGAGGCGCTGCCCGGGCCGCCAATCCATATCCGCCTGCAGCGCTGCATTGCTGTACAATTCGAACCCGAACAGCTTGTTAAATGTTGAATCTCCGTCGCTGCGAGAGAACAGGTCCAGCATCGCCGCGCCCAACCACCAGACCCAGCCTGGCAGCCAGGCAACACCCCTGCCCTTACCACTGGCATGACGCAACATGTCGTAAAGAATGCGGGTATTGTAGGGACGACTGTCGCAAACAATCCAGGTATGCAGGCCGGCAGGAGGGTTGACAGCGACCTGACACAGCAGATCTACCAGGTCCTGCAGTGCCAGCATCGAGCGGGCACCCTGCGCCGGCGGTCTTGGCAGGCCGCGCTGCACCCCGACGGCAAGGCGTGTCAGGTTACCTTTGGCATTGGCACCGAAAACCAGCACCGGCCGCAAGATAACCACCGACATGGCAGCACTGGAAAACTCCTCTCGCAGGGCACATTCCGCCTGCCATTTAGACAGGCCATAGGCGTCAACGGGTGGGGAACAATCACTTTCCGAGCGCACATGCCCGGAATCGGGGGAGCCCATCGCTTTGACACTGCTCAGGAAAACAAAACACTTTACCCCCGCAGCGGCGGCCCTGCGGGCGAGACTCAACGTAGCCAGATGATTTACTTGCTGATAGGCCGATTCCCGCGCCTGCTGATGGGCGATACCGGCCAGGTGAAATACCACTTCGATACCCACAAACAATGCCACATCGGGTTCATGTACCGCCAGATCCAGCGCCTGGGTGGGCGTACCGTCGACCAGAGGCGCACCCGACCTGCTCAGTGCAACAACAGAGTCACCCTGGTCAGCCAGTTGCCGGCAAAGTTGGCGCCCGACGAATCCGGTTGCGCCAGTAACGAGGCATCTCACGTTATTTAGGGCCTGTTGGCACTATTTGAATTAGTCACTGTCTCACGTCAAGGCGCTACGCGCCATGTCTGGCACACAAACAAAAAGGGGGCCAGAGCCCCCTCATGATACGGATGCGGTCGCCTTATTCCAGTGTTATTAACGTACGGTTTTTTTCGAGGGTGGATTTACCAATCCCCTTCACCTCAGTGAGTTCCTCAACAGAGGCAAAGGGGCCATAGGCCTCGCGGTAGCGCACGATCTCCATCGCTCGTGATTGCCCTACCCCATTGAGTGCGGCAGCCAACGTTTGAGCGTCGGCTGAATTGATATTAACGGTCGCCACAGCGGGTGCTGTTGCGACCTCCTGCGCAAATACTGCGGTGCTGCCGGCGAGCAGGCTTGCGCCAAGGGCCAGTGCAACAACCAGAGCGGCGGCCGCGCCAAACTGCCGGGTTGATAGAATGCGCTCAACCGCCAGTGCGGTCCAGGCATAGACTTGAGTCAGGTATGTATAGTTCATAATGTAATCTCCATATAGGCAAACTGCGTCCTTGCAGGCATCCGTACCGAAGAAAAGTCTAGCAGTGATTCGGACCGCAACGGGCGCTGCGGTCACATTTGATGTTACGGGGTGAGTCCCAACTCAGCATGCACTCGCTGTAAGGCCACAAGAGGGTCATCCGCGCCAGTCACCGAACGGCCGATAACCAGGTAATCCGAGCCCATCGCCACAGCATCGGCCGGCATAACCACACGGCGCTGATCGCCGGCCGCATCACCTGCCAGACGGATGCCGGGAGTGACCAGACAAAAATCATCACCCTGGGCCCGGCGCAATTCAGTGGCTTCCAGCGCGGAGCAGACCACACCATCCAGCCCACTTTGTGCCGCCAGCGCCGCCAGGCGCTGCACACGCTCTCGTGGTGACTCGGTGTAGCCCAACTCCCGCAAGTCCTCGTCTGACATACTGGTGAGCACGGTCACCCCAATCAACAGAGGTCTGCGCGAAAACACCTGCAAGGCCTTCCCCGCCGCCTCCATCATCCTGCGCCCACCGCCAGCGTGTACATTCACCATCCAGACACCAAGCTCGGCAGCGGCCCGCACAGCACCTGCAACAGTATTGGGGATATCATGAAACTTTAGATCCAGAAACACCTCAAAACCGATTTGCTGCAGTTTTTCTACCAACTGTGGCCCGCAGCGGGTGAACAATTCCTTGCCAACCTTCAGGCGGCAGAGTTCGGGAGAAAGGCGCTCTGCCAGATCCAGGGCCGGCGCCGCAGCAGCGTAGTCCAGGGCGACGATTACCGGTGTATTCACACGTCGATACTGCGCAGCTTATCCAGTTCGGTCCGCGCCGCGGTCAACTGCCGCCTGGTAGAACTGAATGAGGCGCGCATACGAACCATAATCACCGAAGAGATAAGCATCCCCAGCAAACCACCCAGGGCAAATGCTGCAAGAACCCACAGAGCGAGACTTCTTGGCTCAAAGGTATAAACCAGCAGATCCAGTGGCACCGGCACCTTGTTTTGCAAGGCGAACAGCACCCCCACACCTGTGGTGGCCAGCATAATTAGAACAGTGAGTATTTTGTAAAGATATTTCATGGGGTCGTCCAGGTCGCCAGCTAGAGATTAAAAAAGTACACTAAAGCCCCATTTGTAAACCCATATTCACCCGTTCACGTAATTCCTTACCGGGTTTAAAGTGGGGGACATACTTCCCGGTAAGCTCCACTGCGTCTCCAGTCTTGGGGTTGCGGCCACGACGCGGTTCGCGAAAATGCAGCGAGAAACTGCCAAAACCGCGAATTTCTATACGCTCCCCAGTGGATAGTGCCTGGGACATATGCTCCAGAATCGTCTTTACAGCCAGCTCTACATCCTTGGAAGATAACTGGCTCTGTCTCATCGAAATCGTTTCGATCAATTCGCTTTTGGTCATACAGCCCCCTGTGCAGAGGTATTCTTATGGGTTGCCATCAGTGAAAGCGTATTGTGGACGCTGGCAGGCTTTTACGCAAGTTGTTATTTTTTAACGAGAATTCTACCAATTTAGCGCCATTGTCCCGCTGTGAGAAGCTCTATAGATGAGTTAAAACAGCACGATGGTAGAGCAGCAGGTGGGGGGATATACCCCATCAGGGGCGTGTGAGGCCATGGGTACAATCGAAAAGGGCCCACCGAAGTGAGCCCTTTAGAGAGTGAGCCGAAGCCCGGTACAGCGAATTACTTCTCGCTCATCTGCGCCTTGATCAGGTCGCCGATGGTACCCGGCGAGGCCTTTTCCTGCTCGGTCTCCTTCAGGGACTTCACAGCCTCCTTCTCGTCATCGTAGTCCTTGGCCTTGATAGACAGGGCCAGGCCGCGGTTCTTGCGATCCACAGAGATGATCTTGGCTTCGACCGAGTCGCCGACCTTGTACAAACTGCGAGCATCGTCAACCTTGTCGCGGCTGATGTCAGAGGCCTTCAGAACGCCTTCAACTTCATCCGCCAGCTTGATGACAACCGACCTGGTATCCACCTCGATGACTTCACCAGTTACAATCGCACCGCGGTCGTTCTCAGCGACATAGTTGCCGAAAGGATCATCTTCGAGCTGCTTGACACCCAGGGAGATGCGCTCGCGCTCAGGGTCTATGGACAGGATAACCGTCTCGATCTCGTCGCCCTTCTTGTAATTGCGCACGGCTTCATCGCCCGTTTCGTTCCAGCTGATGTCAGACAGGTGTACCAGTCCGTCAATGTTGCCTTCCAGACCGATGAAGATACCGAAGTCAGTAATAGACTTGATATTGCCCGAAATCTTGTCGCCCTTGGCGTACTGGGAAGCAAAAGCGTCCCAGGGGTTTTGCTGGCACTGCTTGATACCGAGTGAGATACGACGACGCTCCTCATCGATATCCAGAACCATCACCTCTACCTCATCTCCCAGGTTGACGATTTTGGAGGGGTGTACGTTCTTGTTGGTCCAATCCATTTCGGATACGTGAACCAGGCCTTCAACACCCTCTTCCAACTCGGCAAAACAGCCGTAGTCGGTAAGGTTGGTGATGCGCGCCACAACGCGGCTGCCTTCGGGGTAACGACCGGTGATTTCAATCCAGGGATCTTCACCCAATTGCTTCAGACCCAGTGACACGCGATTGCGCTCGCGATCGAACTTGAGGATCTTGACGTCAATTTCCTGGCCAACCTCCACAATCTCGGAGGGATGCTTGATCCGCTTCCAGGCCATGTCGGTAATGTGCAACAGGCCGTCAATGCCACCCAGATCAACAAACGCACCGTAGTCAGTCAGGTTCTTCACGATACCCTTGATGGACATACCTTCCTGCAGGGATTCCAGCAGTGCGTCGCGCTCGACGCTGTTGGCAGCTTCCATCACGGCACGACGTGAAACCACCACGTTGTTACGCTTCTGGTCCAGTTTGATGACCTTGAATTCCAGTTCTTTGCCTTCCAGGTGCACGGTCTCGCGCACCGGACGCACATCCACCAGAGAGCCCGGGAGGAATGCGCGGATAGTATTGATATCCACGGTAAAGCCACCCTTGACCTTGCCGTTGATAATGCCTGTGACCACTTCATCGGCTTCGTGAGCCGCTTCCAGGTCTTTCCATGCTTCAGCGCGCTTGGCTTTCTCACGCGACAGCTTGGTCTCACCAAAGCCGTCTTCCACGGTTTCCAGTGCAACCTGCACCTCGTCCCCGATAGTCAGCTTGCATTCACCGCCGGCATCGAGAAATTGGACACGAGGGATAACACCTTCAGACTTCAGGCCCGCATGTACGGTAACCCACTCGTTATCTATATCGATAACCACGCCAGTGACAATGGCACCTGGCTTCATATCGACAGTTTTCAGACTCTCTTCAAATAGTTCAGCGAAGGATTCGCTCATTGCACATTACCTGTAAAATATGATCGGTGGTCTCCCACCTCTACCGCGCCTCCAGCCAACCCGGGTCATCCACTATAAACTGCCGCTCCAACCCTGACTGGACTCAGTAAGAGAGACAGAAGTCTGCCATTCCAAAAGGAGATAGACGCTGATCGCGACTAATTAAGACCTCTTTCTTTCACCTTTAGCATCACCAACTCATACACATCAGAGATGGGAGTGGCTGTGCTATCGATGATGATGGCGTCCTCCGCGGGCACCAAAGGAGAAACTTCACGGCTACTGTCGCGTGCGTCTCTCTCCTTGATATCCTCTAGAAGGCGCGCGAGACTAACATTTTCCCCCTTTGCAATCAACTGCTTATAGCGGCGCTCGGCGCGCTCGCTGGCACTGGCGGTAAGGTAGAACTTAAGAGGTGCTTCGGGGAACACCGCGGTACCCATGTCACGTCCGTCTGCCACCAGGCCAGGGGAGCGCCGGAACTCCCGTTGCCGCTGCAACAGGGCCTCACGCACCGCGGGAATCGCAGCCACGGTGGAAGCGCCGCGCCCTCCCTCTTCCGTGCGTATGGCACGGCTTACATCAACGCCTTTATAAACCACCAGGATCTCGCCGCTGGGTGCGGCACAAAAGCTCACGTCCAGATACCTGGCCACCTCGGTTACCGCGGGGTGGTCTTCCCAACTGACTCCTTCAATCAGACAGGCCTGGCCGGTTATCCGGTACAGGGCCCCACTGTCGAGCAGGTGCCATCCCAAGGCTTCGGCCAGCATATGACTGATAGTGCCCTTGCCCGCGCCAGAGGGACCATCGACGGTGATAACAGGAACGTCCGACATCGCTCAGTCCGCCAGAGTCGAAATCTGCAAGCCCAAACCCCGGGCCAGGGCATCAAAGCCGGGAAAGGATGTCGCCACATGATCACAATCAAGGATAGATATCTCTCGCTCGGCGCGCAGGGCCGCAATGGCAAAAGACATGGCGATACGGTGGTCGTGGTGGGTGTGAATCACACCGCCACCCAGGGTACCACCCTCAATAACGATACCGTCGTCCAGCACCTCATTGACAACGCCTATGGTGTCAAGGCCTTCAGCCATGGCAGCGATGCGGTCACTCTCCTTGACACGCAACTCTTTGGCGCCGCGCAGCACGGTGCGTCCCTCGGCACAGGCCGCTGCGATAAACAAGATGGGGAATTCATCGATTGCCAGCGGCACCTGCTCCTCGGGGATCTCAATACCCTTGAGAGGCGCGTAGCGCACACGGATGTCGGCTACCGGCTCGCCACCCACCTCGCGCTCGTTCCTGATGGTGATATCGGCTCCCATCAGTCTCAATATGTTAAGCACACCGGTACGCGTGGGATTGATCCCCACGTGGGTAAGCAGCAGGTCGGACCCCGGTGCGATACTGGCTGCCACCAGGAAAAACGCGGCGGATGAAATGTCCGCCGGTACATCTATATTGGTTGCCAGCAGGCCGCCGCCGCCGGCCAGGGAGATCACACCATTGTCGCTTATGACTTCGTAGCCAAAGCCACGCAGCATGCGCTCAGTGTGATCACGGGTCGCAGCGGGCTCTGTAATGGAGGTGCGGCCCTCACTATACAAGCCGGCAAGTAGCACACAGGACTTTACCTGGGCACTCGCCATCGGCAAATCATAATGAATACCACGCAGAGGCCGGCCGCCGGCAATCTTCAGGGGAGGCCGGCCGCCCTCCTGCCCCTGGATATCGGCTCCCATCAGGGACAGGGGGTCTATCACCCGCCCCATCGGCCGCCCACGCAGGGAGGTATCCCCGGTCAGCTCGGTATCGAACAACTGGCCGGCCAGCAGGCCGGATAACAGACGGATACTGGTGCCCGAGTTACCCAGGTCCAGGGCCGCACGGGGCGCCTTCAAACCCCACATACCAACACCGTGGATAATGACTTTGCCATTATCAGGCCCTTCTATCTGCACCCCCATCTCGCGAAAAGCAGCAACCGTGGCCAGCGCATCTGCGCCCTCCAGGAAACCACTCACCCGCGTGGTCCCCTCCGCCAGTGCGCCGAGCATGATGCAGCGGTGGGAAATAGATTTGTCGCCGGGGACCCTAACCTCGCCCGCAATGGCACCACCCGGCATTAACTTGAATTCCATAGTGTTTCTCTCAGGGTTTCTGCTTATTGCGCTGTGCCAGGATAGATGAAAATTCGTCACGGGCCTGTTTGGCCCTACTAAAGGTGTCGAACAACTGGTCCGCGTTCTCGGCGGCCACCGCACTGCGCAGGCAGCCCAAGTGCTCACTGAAGGTGTCGATGGCATCCAGCAGGGCCGCCTTGTTGGCAATGGCGATATCGCGCCACATGACCGGGTCGCTGGAGGCTATTCGGGTAAAGTCGCGAAAGCCACCCGCGGCGAAGCGAAAAATATCGTCACTGGCATCGGATTGGGCCAGGGCATCCACCAGGGTATAAGCAAGCACATGGGGCAAATGGCTGGTAGCGGCCAGCACCGCATCGTGCTCCGCCACTGTCATATCCACCACCTCGGCGCCGACACTGTCCCACATGGCGCGAATCAGTTCCACCGCTGCCGGGTCGTTACCCTCAACCGGCGTGAGAATCACCCGGTGGTTGACAAACAGGTCGGCGCTGGAGGCGTCCACCCCACTGCGCTCAGAGCCCGCTATAGGGTGGCCCAGCACCAGCTGCGGTGGCATGCGGCCATCCCACGCCTGCCGCGCGGCGTTTAATATATTGCCCTTTACGCTGGCTACATCGGTTATCAGCGGCCCGCCAGTGCGTCCAACCAGCTTGGGCAATATCTGCCGCAGCATGTTGGATGCCACCAGGGTCGGTGTGCAGACCACCAGAATGTCCGCCTGCTCGATGGCTTCATCCAGGTCCAGGGTAAAGTCATCAATAACACCCAGCTCCACACCGCGACGCAGGGAGGGCTCACGGTGCCCGTAACCGATAAAGCGCTGGCTAAAGCCGCTGCTGCGTAGTGCCCGCGCCAGGGAGCCGCCAATCAGGCCCAGACCCAGGATAACGACATTGTTCGCTGGGTAGTTCACCTAGATTACCGACTGGGGGTAAGACCCCAGGGGTTTCAGCAAAATGGACTGCTCTTCCAGCTCGGTCACAATAGCCGCGATATTGTTGTCCTGTAGATGACCCTCAAACTCAATGAAAAACACGTAGGCCCACTTCTCCGTACGCGAGGGCCGCGTATCAATGCGGGTCAGGCTGATGCCGCCGCGCCGAAATGGCTCCAGCAAGGTAAACAGCGCGCCGGGTTTATTGCGACTGGAGACGATGATGGAGGTCTTGTCGCGACCGCTGGGGGGTACTTCCTCGCGCCCGATTATCAGGAAGCGGGTGGTGTTGTCCACGTAGTCCTCAATATGCGCGGCCACTTTTTCCAGGTGGTACCGCTCGGCCGCCATATCACCGGCGACCGCGGCCACCCCGGGAATCTCAGCCGCCATGCGGGCCGCCTCACCGTTGCTGCTCACCGCCTCCCGTTCAATATTGGGCCAGTGTTTGTCCAGCCAGTTGCGGCACTGGGCCAGGGCCTGCTGGTGGGCGCAAATCCGGGTAATACTCTGCTGGTCAGTCTGTGGTGCCACCAGCAAATGATGGCCTATGCGCAATTCCACTTCACCGGATATCTTTAAGGACGAGTCCATGAAGTTATCCAGGGTGTGGCTCACCATACCCTCTGTGGAATTCTCCACCGGCACCACGCCGTAGTTACACTCACCGGACTCCACCTGGGCGAATACCGCATCGATGGTGGGCTGGGGTACACATATGGCGGCGTGACCGAAGTGCTTGATAGATGCCGCCTGGGTAAACGTACCCTCGGGCCCCAGGTAGGCGACTTGCAGTGGTTTTTCCAATGCCAGGCAGGCCGACATGATTTCGCGAAAGATGTGCGCGACAGTCTCGCCGGCCAGTGGCCCGGGGTTGCGCTTGATGATACGCTGCAATACTTGGGCCTCGCGCTCCGGGCGATAATAGACCACCTCGGCGTCCGGCTCGCCGCGTTCCTGTGCCGCCAGAATATCCGCCAGTTTGATGTCTGCCACGCGCTGCGCGCACTGCGCGCGACGGCTGATCAGCGCCTGGATTTCCTGGTCTATAGCGTCTATATCCGCCCTGACCTGGTCGAGATCCCTTGTGTCTGTCATATTAGGGTCCGCCAACACCATTTGAGTTAGCCCTCTTAACCGTTGCGTTGTTCGAAATCTTGCATGAAGGCGATCAAGGCATCCACCGCCGCCTCACTCACTGCATTGTAGATGCTGGCACGCATGCCACCCACGGAGCGGTGCCCCTTGAGATTCAACAGCCCCGCCGCCTCGGACTCCTGCAGAAACAACTTGTCCAGCGCCGCATCCGCCAGGGTAAATGGCACGTTCATCAGCGAACGGCTGGCCAGCTCCACCGGGTTGGCATAGAAAGCACTGTCGTCGATGGCCCCATACAACTTTTGCGCCTTGCGTCTGTTGGTGGCGCCCATCGCCTCCAGGCCACCGCCGCGTTGCAGCCAGTCAAACACCAGACCCGACAGGTACAGAGCGTACGTCGGCGGCGTGTTGTACATGGAGTCGTTGTCCGCGGCGGTCTGCCAGTTGAGCATGGCGGGGCATTTCGCATCCGCGCGACCCAGCAGGTCACGACGCACAATCACCAGGGTGAGACCGGCGGGGCCGATATTCTTCTGGGCGCCGGCGTAGATCACCCCAAAGTCATCGACCTGCAGAGGGCGGGACAGGATAGTGGAGGACATATCCGCCACCAGCGGCACCTGTACCCGCGGCGTCCAGAAATACTCCACGCCACCAATGGTCTCGTTGGGCGTGTAATGCAGGTAGGCCGCATCCGCGCCCAACTGCCAGCTATCCTGTGGCGGTATAGTTGAGAAGTTTGTATCTTCAGAGGAGGCGGCTACATTGACGTCACAGTAGCGCTTCGCCTCGGCGATAGCCTTCTTCGACCACTGCCCGGTGTTGACATAGTCGGCGCGGCCCTTGTCACCCAGCAGGTTAAGCGGCACGGCAGAAAACTGCGTGCTCGCACCGCCTTGCAAAAACAGCACGGCATAATCATCGGACATGCCCAGCAAATCACGCAGGGTCTGCTCAGCGCGCTCCGCCACTCCCACGACCTCGGGGCTGCGGTGGCTCATTTCCATCAGGGACAGGCCCTTGCCATGCCAGTCCAGCATTTCATCGCGGGCAGTTTCCAGAACCGACTCAGGCAGCGAGGCCGGCCCGGCGCAAAAGTTGTAACAACGGGTCATTGTGCTTGTTTCCTTGGGACCGAAAGAAACGGCGTGCTACTGCGCGCCGTCGTCTTCTGTTTCATTTTCGAACACCACCTCAGGAGCCGGTTCATCGATGCGCTCAACCCCCACCAGGTGTTCGCCTTCTTTGGTGCGAATGACACGTACGCCCTGGGTATTGCGGCCCAGCACAGACACTTCGTCGGTGCGGGTTCTTACCAGAGTGCCCTGATTGGAGATCAACATCAGCTCGTCGCCCTCAAATACCTGCACCGCACCGACCAGCTTGCCGTTGCGATCACTGGTAGACATGGCGATGACACCCTTGTTGCCGCGACCCTTGGTGGGGAAATCCTCGATCGCGGTGCGCTTGCCGTAGCCGTTCTCACTCACAGTGAGCACTTTGCCATCCGCACGCGGAATAATCAGGGAGATCATACTGTGGCCAGCGCCCAGGCGTATGCCGCGCACACCGCGGGCAGTCCGGCCCATGGCGCGCACATCCGCCTCTTTAAAGCGCACGGCCTTGCCCTCACTGCTGAACAACATGACATCGCAGTCGCCTACCGTGATGGCGGTTCCCACCAGCACATCGCCCTCATCCAACTCCAGGGCGCGCAGACCGACACTGCGCTGGCGGGAGAAATTGGTCAGGGCGGTTTTCTTGACCGTGCCGTTGGGGGTGGCCATAAAGGTGTAGTGCCCTTCGGTGTACTCCTCCACCGGCAGGATGGATGTCACCCGCTCACCCTCTTCCAGGGGCAACAGGTTGACCATGGGCCGGCCACGGGAATTGCGCCCCGCCAGTGGGATCTGGTACACCTTCAGCCAGTAAACTTTACCCAGGTTGGAGAAACAAAGAATTGTGGCGTGGGTGCTGGCGATCAGCAGGTGTTCGACAAAATCTTCATCTTTCACAGCCGTAGCGGATTTACCCGTGCCGCCACGGCGCTGGGCCTGGTAGTCGGTCAGGGGCTGAGTTTTGGCGTAGCCGCCGTGGGAGATGGTGACCACCCGATCCTCTTCGGTGATCAGGTCTTCCACCGTCAGGTCGTGCTGGGACGCGGTAATTTCAGTGCGGCGCTCGTCACCGTACTCTGCGACTATTGCTTCCAACTCCTCGCGGATCACCAGTTTCAAACGCTCCGGGTCTCCCAGGATATCGAGGAAATCGGCGATTTCGCGCAATCGCTCCTGGTATTCATTCAACAGTTTTTCATGTTCCAACCCGGTCAGGCGATGCAGGCGCAATTCCAGAATAGCCTGGGCCTGCACCGGCGACAGGTAATATTTGCCGTCGCGCAGGCCGTACTGTGACTCCAGGCCATCCGGGCGGCAGGCGTCACTGCCCGCGCGCTCCAGCATGCCGGTGACATCCCCGGGCTCCCAGGACTGTGCCAGTAACTTCTCCCTGGCCTCAGATGAACTGGGAGATGCCTTGATCAGTGCGATAACCGGGTCGATATTGTTCAGGGCGATGGCCAGGCCCTCCAGGATATGGCCGCGTTCGCGCGCCTTGCGCAGCAGGTACACGGTGCGCCGCGTCACCACTTCGCGACGGTGACGAATAAAGGCTTCGAGGATTTCCTTGAGATTCAGGATCTTCGGCTGGCCATCTACCAGCGCCACCATATTAATACCGAACACGGACTGCAGCCCGGTCTGGGCATAGAGATTGTTGAGCACAACATCGCCGATTTCGCCACGGCGCAGCTCGATGACAACACGCATACCGTCCTTGTCGGACTCGTCGCGCAGCTCGGTAATACCCTCTATCTTCTTGTCCTTGACCAGCTCAGCGATGCGCTCTATCAGGCGGGCCTTATTCAACTGGTAGGGCAGTTCGTGGATAAGGATGATGTCCTTGCCACGCTTCTCATCCTGTATCACTTCCGCCCGCGCCCGCACATAGATGCGGCCGCGGCCGGTGCGATAGGCCTGGATGATGCCGGCCCGGCCATTGATAATGCCGGCAGTGGGAAAATCAGGCCCCGGGATGTGCTCCATCAATTCATCGACCGTCAGCTGGGGGTCCGCGATCAACGCCAGGCAGCCGCTGATCACCTCGGTGAGATTGTGGGGTGGAATATTGGTAGCCATACCCACGGCGATACCGGAGGAGCCATTGATCAACAGGTTGGGTACCCGGGTGGGCATCACCACCGGAATGCGCTCGGTGCCGTCGTAGTTGTCTACGAAGTCCACCGTTTCCTTGTCGAGGTCCGCCAGTATCGAGTGGGCGATCTTGCGCATACGGATTTCTGTATAACGCATGGCGGCGGCCGAATCCCCGTCCACGGAACCAAAGTTGCCCTGGCCATCCACCAGCATATAGCGCAATGAAAATGGCTGGGCCATACGCACGATGGCCTCATACACCGCGGAATCACCGTGGGGGTGGTATTTACCAATCACATCGCCCACCACACGCGCCGATTTCTTATAGGCCTTGTTCCAGTCATTGTTGAGTTCGTTCATGGCGAACAGGATGCGCCTGTGCACGGGCTTGAGGCCATCTCGCACATCGGGCAGGGCCCTTCCCACGATTACACTCATGGCGTAATCGAGGTAAGACTGTTTCATCTCGTCCTCGATATTGACGAGAAGAATTTCTTTGGCTATTTCACCCATGTACAACGGTTTCCTTGAGTACCTGCGAAAAGGCTTTCACGACTGCGACCAAGCCCCTATAACGGGCCCTGCAAAGCCGCCTGAACAGCATTGCGCGCGCCCGAAAACAAACCGTCGATTATACGGGAAGATGCCCCATTCTCGCCATGTTTTTGCAGTATTTCGCCGCAATTCAGGCAGGCCCGGCAGATTTTCAGCCGGCTCTGGCAATTTTGCGGTTATACTTTCGCGCGGACTCCTATTTTCCAGCTAAACTGCCGCCGGCTGGCGCTTTTTTGACTAAACACAGACACCTCAGGGAACAGGAATCACGCACCATGAGCCCGCTACCGCAAACCGCTGATTTCCTGCTTCATCCGGACTGGGTTGTACCGGTGGTACCGCACGGTGCAATACTGGAAAACTACAGTATCGCCCTGACCAAAGACCGCATCACAGCCCTGCTGCCACGCCGCGAGGCCCAGGCAATTGACGCCCAACAGGTACTGGAGTTACCCGGGCACACCCTACTCCCCGGCCTGATTAACTGCCACGGCCACGCGGCCATGAGCCTGTTGCGAGGCTATGCGGACGACCAACCCCTGATGCCCTGGCTGGAACAGCATATATGGCCCGCCGAGGCCGCCCATGCCAGTGCACAATTTGTGCACGACGGGACCGAACTGGCCATTGCCGAGATGATCCGCTCGGGCACCACCACTTTCAGCGATATGTACTATTTTCCCGACAGCTGCGCCGCCACCGCCGAGCGCCTGGGCATGCGCTGCCAGATCACCTTCCCCGTCCTCGATTTTCCCACCGCCTGGGCCCGCGACGCGGATGAATACATCAGCAAGGGACTGGCCCTGCGCGACAACATCAAACACAGCAAGCTGGTGTCGCTGGGGTTTGGACCCCATGCGTCCTATACCGTATCGGAGCCCAACCTGGTGAAAGTGGCCATCCTGGCAGCGGAGCTGGATGTGGCGGTACAAATCCACCTGCATGAGACTGCCGGTGAGGTACTGCTGGCCGTTGAACAAAATGGCGAGCGGCCACTGGACACGTTGCACCGTCTGGGCCTGCTCGGCCCCAGGACCCAATGCGTGCATATGACCGACCTGGGCGAGCAGGATATAGCCTTGCTGGCCTCTACCGGCGCCCATGTGGTGCACTGCCCGCAATCCAATATGAAGCTGGCTTCCGGCACCTGCCCGGTGAGCAAGTTGATGAGCAGGGGCGTCAACGTGGCCCTGGGCACCGACAGCGCCGCCAGCAACAACGACCTCAATCTGTTTGGCGAGATGAAGACCGCAGCCCTGCTGGCCAAACTGCAGTCGGGCGATGCCACGACACTACCCGCCGCTGATGCGCTGGCCATGGCGACCATCAACGGCGCCCGGGCAATGGGGATGGAAGAGCACATTGGCAGCCTGGAGGTGGGTAAGCAGGCGGACCTGATCGCCGTGGACCTGAGCGGGCCGGAAACCCAGCCGCTTTATAGTCCCCTGTCACAACTGGTTTATACCGGCAACGGCAGCCAGGTGAACCACAGCTGGATTGCCGGCGAGATGGTAATGGAGCAACGACAACTTACACACATTGACCTCCCCGCCCTGGCCACACGAACCCGGGCCTGGCAGCAACGAATCGCCGCTACAGCAGGCCAGGATAAATGACTGACAGCGCCCCGCCAATAAGCTTTCCACAAAACCTGAAAGCCGTTATTTTCGACCTGGATGGCACACTGATAGACACCGCTGACGAATTCGTACCCGTGGTACAGGCGCTACGGGCTGAGCACAACCTGGAGGAAATGGACCCGCAGCGCATCCGCGCCTCGGTCTCCAATGGCGCCCGGGCACTGGTCAGTCTGGGGCTTGCCATGCGTGAAGACGCCCTGGAATTTGAGAGCAAACGCCTGCGTCTGCTGGAACTGTACAGCCAGGTGCTGGGCACCATCGCCAGGCCCTACCCCGGTATAGAGGCGCTGCTGGGCGAGCTGTATAAAAGAGGCATAACCTGGGGCATTTCGACCAACAAACCACGGGCCTACACCGAGCCACTGCTACAGCGGCTGAACATGCGGCCACAAGCCGGGAGTGTGGTGTGTCCCGATGACGTGACCGAGCGCAAACCACACCCCGAGTCCCTGTACCTCAACTGCGCAGAGCTGAACTGTTCACCCCGGGAAGCGATTTACGTGGGCGATCACCGACGTGATATCGACGCGGGGCGACGCGCCGGCATGTACACCATTGCGGCCACATACGGCTATATCGAGCCGGACGATGACCCCTACCATTGGGGGGCCAACGCCCATGCCGGGTGCAGCACTGAATTACTCAGTTTGATTCTGGGCGAGTAACGATAGGAGTCACAACATGGAAATACTAACCGCGCCAGCTGATTATGCTCCCCGGGGTGACCTGCTATCGCGCAAGACCATTGTCGTCACTGGCGCCGGCGACGGTATCGGCCGGGCTGCGGCCCTGCGTTACGCCCAATACGGCGCGACCGTGATTTTGCTGGGCCGGACGCTCAGCAAGCTGGAAGCTGTGTATAACGAGATAGAGGCAGCCGGCGGGCCCCAGCCCAGCATTATCGAACTGGACCTGGCCACCGCCGCCGAAGCAAACTACCAGACCCTGGCCAGCGGCCTGGCCGCCGAATTTCCTCACCTGGACGGCCTCCTGCACAACGCCAGTATCCTGGGAGACCGGCGCCCGATTGAAAGCGCCAGCTACGCCAGCTGGCAGGAGGTGATGCGGGTCAACGTCAATGCCCAGTTTCTGCTGACGCGCTACCTGCTACCCCAGTTACAGGCGGCGCCTGCTGCCTCTATCGTATTCACCTCATCGGGAGTGGGCCGTACCGGCAGAGCCTACTGGGGCGCCTATGCGGTATCCAAGTTCGCCACTGAAGGTTTTATGCAGGTGTTGGCCGATGAGTTGGAAAATACGTCGAAGGTGCGGGTAAACAGCCTCAACCCGGGGGCGACCAATACCAGTATGCGCAGAACCGCCTATCCGGCGGAGACACCCACCGACAATCCCGCGCCGCAGGATATTATGGCGGCTTAT
>QNFS01000014.1 GCA_003646415.1 Gammaproteobacteria bacterium | reverse complement strand
GTTACAGGCATTCCTGCGGCGACGCGGGCTGAAGCGGCTGATCGCCGTGCTGCTGATCGTCTCTGGGGTGTGGACTGTGTATCTCACAATCACCCATACGGGACACACCGTAAACCCATCCCTGGGGGCTTGGGCCCACCATCCATGACTCACACAGTCCCATATGGCTGACTATTCACTTCCACCTCCATAGCAGCCTTACTCTATCCCTGTTCAGAATTCCAGGTAAAATTCCCGCGCGCTACCGAATAAGGGGCAATCAATAGTTACTCTTGATCGACGGTGAATTACACTCTGGTCGATGACTTTATCCCGTTTCGCACTTTATGGTCTCGGCCTTTTGTTGCTCTGCTTGCTGGGCGTCGGCATCTATTGCTACCAGAATCTGCCGTCGCTAGCGGCGCAGCAGGCCAAACGATACCTACAGGCGTACGGTGTGCAGGATCTCGACTTTGAGGGATTTGAAGTATCCAATAACCACTTCAGCTCTGCAAGACTATGGCTACGCGGTGAACAGGATGGCCTGGCATTTGAGGCCACGCTGTCATCACTTGAGATCGACTATGACTGGCGTATGCTGTTGACTGGTCAACTGCAATCCGTAGCTCTGTCTAATCTGGATATTGCACTGGAGGAAACCACAGCCAGCAAAGAACCGTCCGCCACCACGGTGAGTATAGAGAGCTTACTACCCCAACCGCTGATTGCGCAGCTGCCGTTGCAGTCTTTGGAAATCAAAAAATGGAGCCTGGAATATCGGTCACCCGCATTGCCGTTGATAGCCGCAACGGGTAATTTGCTGATTGAGGAGCAGCTACGTCTACAGGTGAAAACAGCCTACCTGGACAGCCATATCGTGGCGGAGCTATGGACGGTTGAGCAGCGGCAATCGCTGGGCGCAAAGATTTTTCTGCGCGACAGTGAAACCAATATCATGGAACTGACGGCGCAACTGCAGCGTATAGCGCCTGATGAGTGGCAGTGGAGCCTACGCACAGAACTGGAATATGGTTCGACCCTGGCCTGGCTGCGCCGGCTTGCCCTGGAAACGGAGTTACCACTGGATATCCCGGCACCCGAGAACCTGATATTACGGGGAAACAGTCAATTCAGTGCACAAATCAAACATCCGGATTTGTTGCAAATTTCATCTGCGACAGGCCAGTCCATGCTGGAACAGTTCAACGCTAATATCAGCGTCGACAGCACCATCACACAACTGGATTATCCCGCTGTCATCAAAGGCCTTGCGGGAGACCTGGATATCACGCTTGAACTTGACGCCGGAGTCGCCGAACTACTTGTTGCCACCACTGAGCTAAGCGGCCACCTCTGGACTGCGCAATTGTCACTGCCACAAGATACCCTGCGCTGGTTGCGCTGGGACAAAACAACACCGCTACGCTGGCAAAACTCCGAGCAGGTCAAAATTAGCCTTGCCGGCGAAAACGAATGGTCTTTGCAACTGCGCGACAACCTGCTGGTACTTGGTGGCAAAGATAGTCAGGTGCGCTTCGAAGCACTGGACCTGGATGCGGCCATTTATTCCGGGGAACGGTTACAACTAGACACCCAAATCAGCACCAGCATCAAAACCCGACTGCGTAAGCAGCAACTGCCGCAGATGGAGCTGGCACTCAGGCAACAGGGCTCGATTGAGCAAAGCGAATTCAGTATTCTGCTGGATGACACTGCCCAAAGCGTCAGTATGAGCCTGCTGGGCAACGCGGACCTGAATTCAGGGAGGGGGAAATATAGCCTCAACGCGCGCAGCCTGGATCTCGCCTACGCGGCCAGCACCGCGCTGCCGCTGCTGCAGAAGTTTGATTTGCTGCAACAGAGCGTGGATATCCTGAGTGGGACGATAAGTTTCAGCAGTGAATTAAAGAGCAGGAATTTTGACGTCACAACCTGGCAACAGCAGGCAAAACTCAACATCCAGAACCTGTCCGGCAGCTATGACGAATACCGCTTTGAAGGAATGAAACTGGCTGCCAACTGGTCGGGCATTGAGCGATGGAAAACGCAGCGGCCAGTTGAATTTTCCATGGCAAAGCTGGACGTGGGTTTTGACGTGGTAGATATCCAGGCGCGGCTGGATATTCCAAAAAGCGCGCCTATCGCGCAACCGGTGGTAAACATTGAGCAATTCTCCGCCGGCATGTTCGGTGGAAGAGTCTATCTTCCCCAGCCAAGGCAATGGGACTTTGGCGCCGAAACCAACCGACTCACCCTGCGCGCTGAAAAATGGCAACTGGCAGATATTGTCGCATTGCAACAGGACCAGGATATCAGGGCATTGGGCGTGCTGGAAGGCGAACTGCCGGTAACGATGACGGCTGGCCGGATCATAATAGAAAAGGGCTATCTGCGAGCATTGCCGCCGGGTGGCAGCATTCGCTATATTGCCAACGAGGCCAGTCAGGCGCTGGCCGTCAGCAGCCCGGAGTTGGGGCTGGCCCTGGACCTGCTCAGCGACTTCCAGTATCAGGTTTTAAGTAGCGAGGTAGATCTGGACGAAAAGGGCAACCTGCTGCTGGGGCTTTCCCTCTCGGGCAAAAACCCCGCTCAGTATGAGGGGCGGCCAATCAACTTCAATATTAATCTTGAACAAAATCTCGACCCCCTGTTACAAAGTCTGCGACTAAGTGATAAGTTGGTGGAGAAGATAGAGGGTCGCCTGCAGTGAACTTTATGGCGTCTTATGACTCCAATTTACAAAGCCGCTCAAGGGAAGTTCAATGCGAATACTGGTTTATTCATGCCTGCTGTTAATGTCGGTAGCCTGTGCGCCCACGGTACAGGTTAAAGCGCCGGAAGAACCGATCACCATTAACCTGAACGTAAAAATAGAGCACGAAATACGTGTCAAGGTCGATAGAGAACTTGATGACTTGTTTTCCGAAGACAGCGACCTTTTCTAGGAGAATCATACGATGACTTTCAAAAAGACTTCACAGAAAGCCCTGGGCACCCTGGCATTGTCGCTCTTGATGGTCCTGCCCGCTTTTGCGCTGGACCTTGGCGAGGCGAAATCGGGGGGACTGGTGGGAGAAACCAACAGCGGCTATCTTGCCGCAGTAAAGCCATCAGCCGAAGTGGATAAGCTGGTGGCCAGCATTAACAGCAAGCGCAAGACCCATTACCAGCAGATAGCCAAGAAGAACAACATCAGCCTGCAGGCCGTTGAGGTTCGTGCCGGCCAGAAAGCAATGGGGAAAACCCCCGCTGGCGAATACATCAATTCCGGCGGTGGCTGGAAGAAAAAATAGCGACCAACTTCTCCCGGGAGGCTCAGGGCGCGTTGGCTAGCGTACCTCATGCCGGTGTTAGTCACTTTTGCCAGCGCCGCGACACTCGGGGGACGCGGGTGTGTCCTGTTGGCGTCGGTGCCATTCATCCGCGGTATAAGTGTGCAGCGCCAGTGCGTGCACCGGTCCCTCCAGCTGAGCCGTAAGCGCCGCGTA
Organism: Gammaproteobacteria bacterium; assembly: GCA_003646415.1. Lineage (GTDB taxonomy): Bacteria > Pseudomonadota > Gammaproteobacteria > Pseudomonadales > Halieaceae > JBALVO01. Next base: position 23,281 of record QNFS01000014.1, on the reverse strand, counting down.
AACCTGCTGGTGCCGCGCCACCTTGCGCCTGTCGTCAAAGGCCTCGCTGACCACTATCACACGGAAATGGGTTTCAGAATTGGGCGGCACACTGTGCTGGTGGCTCTCATTGGCCACATCCAGAAAAAGGGGGTTGAACTGCGCCTTGAGCTGCTGCTCGATTTCTTGTTGAATGGTCATATCGGCTTCCGTAAAAATACATCATGTAACTTCATGGTCTCTGAAACATGGCGCAATATCGGGTGGGTATACGATCACTCACAGGGGAGTGTTGGCCACAATGAATCAGGCCATTATCTTAACAGAACCAGAGCCCGGGGCCAGACGCACGGCAGCGCCCGGCGCGGGGCAAGACCCACAGACAAGTAATGCGTATACTGTGCTAAAAATATAACGGAACCCGGCTTATGGAAACGCGCTACAACGTTTATTTCGCCGGTCAGTTGCTGTCGGGACAGGAACTGGCCAGTGTCCGTGACAAGCTGGCCAAACTGTTCAACGCGGACCAGCAGACTCTGGAAAAGCTGTTCAGCGGCAAAGCCCAGCTGCTTAAGCGCGATTGTGATAAAGCCACAGCACTTAAGTACAAACAGGCCATGGAGCGAGCCGGCGCCAGGCCGATCATCAAAGCCAGCCAGTCAGCAGCCGCAGAGCAGTCTGCGCCACTAACACCACCACCTGAAAAAACCATGAGCGCAGCCGAGAAAATTGCCGCACTGGCAGCGGCTCCTGATGAAGGCGGCTATTCCTCGAAAGAGCCCTCTACCTCCCCGAAAGAGTCCGCAACTTCCTCAAAAGAGTCTGCAACCGGCTCCGCTGAACAACAGCCGATATCTGACCAGGAGGGGATAAACCTGGCTCCGGCCGGCACCGATGTACTGCGAGAAGATGAACGCGCCGAGCCTGTCGTCAGCGAGATAGACACAGCCGGACTTGAGGTAGATGCGGCCACCCAGCGCCTGTCCGAAGAACCTCCGCCACCCCCACCGGCGCCCGATACCAGCCACCTGGACATGGGCGGAGTGGGAGAAATGATTCCCAATCTGCCATCAGACCAGGTTCCGCTCTCACCCAATACGAATGCCATAGACCTGTCTCCGGCGGGCACCGATTTTACCGACTGTGCACCACCTGAGGCCGAGCCACCCCCGCTGGATCTTTCCAGCATGGATCTGGCGCCTGCCGGCACCGATGTACTGGAAGAAAGGTACCGCAAAAAGGAACAGGCTGAGGCGCCAGCTACCGATCATATCTCCCTGGAAGAATGATAAGCTTCGGCGCATGACAGATATTGATACCCTCGCCTCCCCATCGCTGTTGCGCCGTCTGACGGCAATACTCTGTGATTCACTTTCCAGGCGTTGACCCGGGTAAGCAGTTCGCGGCCTTCAAATTGTGCCAGTATGTAGTGTTATAACAAGAACAGGGTCGATCACAAGGAGGTTCCTTTCTTTATTCTGGTGAAATGGGGCCTTTATAGTACCGGCCCCAACATGGCGATGGTGTTATTCCAAAGCTGGCGAGTAACCGGCCAATTTGCCACCACTTCCTTTGATACTTTATTGGCACTGCATATATAGACTTGCTGCCGCTCGCGTACCGCTTGCGTTAATTGCGGGTCATAAAGCAGGATATTATTTTCGAAATTCAGGTCGAAGCTGCGACGGTCCATGTTGGCGGATCCGATCAGGGTGATCTCCCCGTCCAGAGTGACTGTTTTGCTGTGCAGCAGCCCGCCAACGTACTCCTGTATATCTACCCCGGCCTCAAGTAGTTCCGCATAGTAGCTGCACGCGGTCGCGGCGACGGCCCTGGAGTCATTCTTTGCGGGCAGGATTAGCGTGGTGCGCACCCCGCGGTAGGCCGCGGCACAGAGCGCGGCTTGCATGGACTCGTTCGGCACGTAATAGGGAGTGGAAATAACCAGTTCCTCACGGGCGCTGTACATCAGTGACTGGAACAACTCGGGCATGGCTGAATTGCGCCGGGTCGGGCCGCTGGCGATGACTTGCGCGATAACCGCTTCCGCGGCTGCGGGCACGGACTCAGCAACGTCTGAACCCAGGGCTTCACTCAGGTCTTCACCCACATAGGTCATCCAGTCTGTGGCGAACAGCCGCTGGTTCTGCCGCGCAATAGCCCCTTCCAGACGGATAACCGAATCAACCCAGGGTGCAAATTTTGCCTTGGGCAGAAACTCAGGGTCGGCGCAATTCTGGCTGCCACAATAGGTAATCCGGCCGTCGATATCAAGGATTTTGCGATGATTGCGCAAATCCATTCGCCCTTGCATGGGCCGCAGCAGCGGGTTGCGTACCCGCAGGGCAACCGCGGTTTGCACACCCGCCGCCCCCATCTCCCGCCACAAGTTTGATTTCAGCAGCGTACGCGAACCCAGGTCGTCCACCATAGCGCGGCAGGTGACACCACGAGCAGCCGCCCGTTTAAGCGCCCCGGCCATCTTGCTGCCGTTGTTATCCGTCAGCCAGATATAAAACAATACGTTGACCTGGTCGTTGGCGGCATTGATATCCGCCACCATGTGGTCTATGGTGGTGTTGGAATCAGCCATCAGCACAGCGCTATTACCCGCCACCGGCGCAAAGCCGCTAATGGAATACCCAACACTGAACAGCGGTGCGTAACGCGGGGGCAGTTGCGCCTCCAGATGCGATGCCGTATCGATGGCCGCCGCCGATGCCGCCGGCAATCGGGCACGCGCCTCACTCACGGCCTTGAGGTTACGACGGCCTATATTGGTCTCCCCCAGAAACAAATAGGCGATGACCCCGATACCAGGCAAGGCCCCGACCATGGCTATCCAGGCGATGCGGGAGGCCGGCTGGCGATGCGGCCGCAACAGGATGCGCACAACAACCGCCCCCACGACCAGTACGTTCAGCACCCATAACACAACTGTTATATTCATGCTGCTAGCTTGCACCATCATCACGGCAGCATCAAGAGATCTTAAACCCTGTCACCGGCCATGGAACATGGCCGGCCGGAGACGCACTCTCTGCGGCAAATCAGGAAAACAGGCCCCGCACCGGTGGCATAGCAGTCGCAATCGTTGTAAAGTTGTTTTTTGCTAAAAATACCGTCCCTGTGGGAGTGGTGCGGCAGGCGGCCGCGCCCCCGACCCCATCCCGGCCGACATCCGTATAGATCACTTAACTGCAGAGAGATGACAAACCCTGTTATGAAGATGCTTTTTGCCACTCTGGCCCTGCTTACCCTGAACGGATGTCCGAATACCGCCTACTTCGAGCCCACACCGATCGCCCTCCCCGGTGAAGCCATGGTCTATATCTATCGACCCGAGGCGACCAATCCCGGCAAGAAGCCCCTGCGCCTGAGTTATCCGGAAGCGCTGATGGATGGCGAAAGTGTCGGCTTGCTGAAGTACAACAAACACCTCGCACTGGAGGTGGCACCGGGAGAACATGAGTTCGTGGTCACCGGCCTGACCAGGGATGCCAAATGGGAACCCAAGGATCGTAAATACACACTGAAGGTGGAGGCCGGGAAAAGCTACTTTTTGCGATTTCGCGTTGAGTTTGATACGGCCAAAATGAGTCTCGGCACCTTTACAGGCCAATACATCATCACCTTCCACCCGGTAGATGAAACGGATGCCATGTATGAGATCAGGCATACCTCAAAGGCCAAAGACGAGTAAATCAGCCATTCCCTAAATGTCGGACTTTTGCTAGTTAAAGCTGCCACAGGCTGATAGCATGTCCGGCCACGTCTTGAAATGGCGGTGATTACCATGTTTGATCGAAACAAAAACAAACAGGCGGCCACACCGGCCGCAGACCCTGTTACACCACAGTCCCCCTCTGTATCTGTTACCCCTGCAACCGCGAGGAGTGTCGCAATGATTGGACCCAGCATAAAAATTAAAGGTGAAGTGACCGGCGATGAAGACCTGGTTATCCAGGGCAAGGTAGAAGGTACCATTGACCTTAAGGACCACGAGGTATCTGTGGGCCAATCGGGCCAGGTATTTGCCGACATCAAGGCCAAAGTCATCAAGATCGACGGTGAGGTCACCGGTGATATCGCGGGCAATGAGAAGGTGGTTATTTCCAAGTCTGGAAATGTCCGCGGCAACATCGTGGCGCCGCGCGTTACCCTGGAAGATGGCGCCAACTTCAAAGGCAGCATTGATATGGACCCGGGTGGCAGTGCATCCGCCAAGGTTCCACTGACTTCACAGCAGTCAGCCAACTCGCCTACGCCCGATATCAAGGCACCCGGCCTGGACCTGAAAAGCGGCTGATGCTATCGCCGTTTTACTCGCTGATCGCCACTTAAACCGGCGCGGTCTGTCATGTTATCGAAACGGCCATCCAACGAGCCAAGGACGCAACAATCCAAGTTGCTGCCATTCCTGTTTGAGCATATTGATGAAGACCAACGCCTGACGGTCTTTCATGTCGGCCCTGCCCTACCGGAAACCGTGGATTTTTTCTCGCGCTATCGCTGCAGGCTGCATTTTGTTGACCTGTTTGCGGAACTACCGATAGTAGCCAATGAAGAAGACAATCCCTCATTAGGGCGGCAGTTTGGAGACCTGCTGCAGCTCCCGCCCGATACACGCTTCAATATCTGCCTGTTCTGGGATTTATTCAACTTCCTGGGCGCTGATGCCATCACCGCGTTTCTCAAGGAACTGCGCCCTTATTTGCACAGCGGCTGCCTCGCCCATGGTTTTTCAGTACACAACCTCAAAACTGCGCAGAACAATCAACTCTATGGCATCAGCGAAGCAGACACACTGCGTCTTAGAAACAGGCAGGCCCCACTTCCGGCTTACGCCCCCCACAACCAGGGCCGGCTGAAAACCTTGCTCAGCGGCTTCACATTCGAGCGCAGCGTACTGTTGCCCGACAGCCGGCTCGAACTGCTGTTACGCACCAACCCATGAATCAATTACGTGATTTAACAACTAAAACATCCTCCATAACCAGGTACTGAAGATCTGATTCGAAGAACATATTCAGCGCATCCATGGGCGTGCAGACGACCGGTTCACCCCGGCGATTAAGCGACGTATTCAACACCACCGCATTGCCTGTCAATTTTTCCAGCTCTTCCATCAGCTCGTAGTAGCGCGGATTGAATTCCCTTTCAAGTGTCTGCCCACGCGCCGTACCGTCCTCATGCACCACTTCCGGTACACGAGTCTTCCACTGATCATTGACTTCGAAGGTAAATGTCATAAAGGGCGCCGGATGATCTACCTTGAACATTTCCCTGCCGACGCGATCCAGCATACTGGGGCAAAACGGGCGCCATCTCTCCCGGAATTTTATTTGCTCATTGATTCGATCGGCCACGCCTTTAATGCTGGGACACCCGAGTATGCTGCGCCCGCCCAACGCCCGCGGCCCGAACTCCATGCGCCCCTGGAACCAGGCAACGGGGTTGCCATCGGCCAGTATGCGGGCAATGCGCTGTGGCACCTCATCGATAAGCTTGAATTCGGGCCGGCCCGGATGCTCTTCACAGGCGGCGATCACCTGCTCATTGCTAAAGGCGGGCCCCAGGTAGACATGCTGCATTTTTTCAACCGGCACACCGCGCATTTCAGAGGCATAGGACGCGGCGCCCACGGCGGTTCCCGAGTCGCCCGACGCGGGCTGTACAAATAACTCTTTAACTTCGGGGCGCGCTATGATTTTCTGGTTCAACTTTACATTGAGCGCACCACCGCCGGAGAATGCGAGAAGGCCTGTCTCGCGAATAATATCGCCCAGGTAGTAATCCATCAGCTGCAAACTGATTTCCTCATACAACTTCTGTATCGCCGCCGCGTAGTGGATATAGGGCTCATCCGCCACGTCACCCTCACGGCGTGGGCCCAACCACTCGACCAGTTGCGGTGAAAAATAGAAACCCTTGCCCTTTTCCCTGTAGCGGCGCAAGCCGACCACATTGGCCAAGCGCGTGTTGACCTCAAAATCACCGTCATCAAATTTAGCCAGCCGTGAAAGGTCATACTTGTCCGGGTCGCCGTAGGGCGCCATACCCATGACTTTGTATTCACCGTCCAACATATCAAAGCCCAGGTATTCGGTAATCGCCCCGTACAGGCCGCCCAGCGAGTCCGGGTCGTAGAATTCCCTGATCTTGTGAATCTTGCCATTTTCACCATAGCCGAAAAACGTCGTGGCATATTCCCCCTTGCCGTCGATACCCATAATCGCGGTTTTTTCCTTGAAACCGCTCAGGTGATAGCAACTTGAGGCGTGGGCCAGGTGATGTTCCACTGGCTCAAATTCCAGCTTGTCCCACACAAAGCCCAAGCCTTCCAACATCTGGCGAATCCTGCCGACATAACGCCGATAGCGACGGTTGCCGTTAAACAGCGCGTCAAGAGAGCGGTCCGGTGCGTACCAGTAGCGCTTCGCATAGTGCCACCTGGCCGGTGATGCCAGGCTTATCGGAGCGAAAGGAACGGCAACTATATCGATGTCGGAAGGTTGGATGGCCGCCTGTGCCAGGCAGAACTTCGTGGCCTCGACAGGCATTTTGTTTTTAGCGTGTTTATCACGAATAAAACGTTCTTCTTCGGCAGCGGCCACCAGTATGCCATCGACATAGAGCGCGGCAGATGGGTCGTGACCCAGCGCACCAGATAAGCCAAGAACGGTCAGCGGCACGGTTTTATGCCACCCAGGGGGAAATTAAAGCGGGAGGGGAATAAGCGACCGCCACCACAGGAGTGAGGCAGTCGCGACGTGTTCTAGAACTTGCGAGACAAGGCCGCACTCACCATCCAGATACTGGACTCGTTAAAGTCGATGTCACTGTCACTATCAGCCCACGATACAGCGATGTTAGGCGTCCACTTGCCCAGGAAGCCAATGGAACCGGGGAAAGACATGACAGAAGTGATACCGTAAATATCCGCGTCATTCTTCTTGTCAAAGATCGGGTTGGTCTTGTCACCGCTCATATCGGCGTAGGACAACTTATTAAGCCAAACCAGGCTGTCGCTTTTATACACGTGAGTAAGGTCGATTATACCGCCGTCCTGTGACATGGCATCGCCATCCAGGTCCCGATCTATGTACGCGATGCTGGGACGCAGAGTGTTGCGGTCGTTGAGGGTAAACTTATAACCGACTTCAAATCTCAGCACGTCGCCGTCACGTTTTAGAAGATTTCGCTCATGCTTATTCAAACCCAGGGCTCTACCGCTATGCTCATTATCGATATCGATATTTTTGTATGTCAGTACAGTCTCGAAATTGGACTGCAGAATCCTGTCCCAGGTGAAGCGCGCGCCGGACACTTCCATATCGGTGTCACTGCGCTTTACGTCGGTCTGGTAAGGATCCGAGTAGACTTTGGTGGCAAGCCCAGGCGGCACGAGACCGGCCAACTTCATGGAGCCAAGTGAATCGAAATCGTGACGCACGGCTATGCGCATGGTGCGGTCAAATTCGATGAAATCCTGAAAGTCATTGCCCAGGGAAAAGCGGGTCTTTCCGCTCGCCAGTGTATAACCCACATCAAAATTGGTCACACCCATGGTCAGGCTTTCTGACTCAGGATTGTCAAATGAATCAATTCTGTCATCACCCAGGTCGATATTAATGCCATCTACTTGCGACAGGAAATTCGTTTCGATTTCGCCGGTGCTGCCACCGAGATTAACAATGCCGTTGAAACCGGGATCAAGAATGGGTTGCAGTGCCAGGCTCGGCAGGGAAAGACCGGCCATTATAGGAAGTATCAGTAGTTTCTTCATGGGTGTACCCCTTGTGTCAAGGTTAAGGCGGGAAGTGTTACGGCGCATTATAACAGGGAGTCATAGCACCCAATGTACCCTTATTGACGGGGAATATTCACACTTCATTGATCACAAAATTAAGGATATAGATTAACTTTTCTGTGTTTTTGGAGCAGGCATCCATGGTTCGATCTATTATCGGATTACACTCCGGGCCAGACCTAAAGGTGGTATGTGAGTTCAAATAAAAGCGCGTAGGGATCATCATTCTCCCCGGCCACGCGGCCCAGGTCCGCCTCTCCATTACCGGTATCAATGGGTGACTTGCCCGTATAAAAGAGAGTCGCGTTCAGGTCAAGGCTGCGCTCATCCGGCAACCGGTAGGTCACCCCGGTACCGGCACCCCAGATCTCGTCCAGGGGTATGGAGAAATTCCGTTTATCATCGTCCACCCCCTGTGACAAATACATTGCGCCTACCTTGTAGGTCATGCGCTCATTGATTGGAAAGCCGGCGCCGACCATGAGCGCCCAGAGGTCGTTGAAGATTGACGGCGTTGAGACGTTTACCTTATTGCCGTTGAGTTTGATATTACTGACCGTGAAGTCGGAGAAGTTCATCCACATACCGTCGACCGTGAAGAATTTTCCCGATTCAAATTCATGGTACATACCGACCAGCACCCGTTGCGGCAGCGTGTTGGTCAACTCCACATTGTTGTTCTTGATACCCAGATCCGTGGCGACCTCGTCGAAAACCGGGTCCAGGTTGCGCAGGTTTACGTTGCCTTCCAGGTCAGAGTCGGTGTCGCTGGTCCAGGCGATGCCGGCACGGGTGCGCGCAGTGAATTCGTAGAACGCCGACAGGGAGATATTGAAGGCTACAGCATCCAGGTCCGAGCTTATTTTCCCGTCCCCCTCTTTGAACAGCTGGTGGATCTTTACCTCGCTGGTCTCCGACGTGTAGTTGATACCGACACCCACGCCCAGCGAGAGCTTCTCATTGACGCGATAGGCCAGCGTCGGCGTCAGGGCAATGTAGACCAGTGAAAAGTCGACCGTATTATAACGACCTGCCCACTGGCCGCCGTAGTCAGAGCCAAAGCCACTGGGTACGGTCAGCGAAACGCCTGAGTACCACCTGTCGTTCAGCTGCCTTGTGTAATACAAGGAGGGAATGATGACCGGGTCACTACCCTGGTTGGGGTCGCCGCCCTCAACTTCAGTCTTGCTCTCATCCACATCAAAATTGGCCAGGGATGTCGCCACCATGGTCTGGACAGTAATATGTGTGCCGTCCAGGCGAGTCAGGGCGGCCGGGGCGGTAAAGGCGGATTCAGCGGTGTCGGCCTCGCCCACCAGGCCGGTCATCGCAGGTGACCCCGCCAACGCGGCCGGCGCCGCGGTAAGAGCCAGGCCAGCGGCCAATAGAGCCGACAGCGGCTTGATTGCAGTTTTTATGGTTTCCATTTAATCGAACCTGTAGAGCATGCCAATTGAAACCAGGCCGAAGCTGGCATCATAAAAATCGATATTGCTGTCATTGTCCTGGTAACCGAGGGTCGCGTTGGCGCTCCAGTTGTTCCATCCGAATGGCTTCGAGTAGAACGTGGTAATGCTGGCGCCCAGGGTTTCCATCTGGCGCTCCCTGGAGAAGATGGGGTTGCGGGTGTCGGCCTCAAGATCCTGGTAATAGACCTCGCTGACGACGCGCCAGCGGTTTATCTGGTAAAGATACTTCAGTTGCAGGCCCAGGCCGTCTTCTTTCATGGCATCGCCATCGAGATTGAAGTCCAGGTAAGTGATACCCGGGACCAGGCGGTGGCGCTCGTTGATTTTCCAATCATAGTTCAGGTCGAGCCGGTAAACCATGCCCTCGCGTCGCAACAGCCTCTGCTCTGCCTTTTTGAGCCCCAGGGCCTCACCGCTGCGCTCATCATCGATCTCAATCTCCGTGGACGACCATACCAATTCCAACGGTGTGTTGAAGATTCTGTCCCAGGCGATGTGGACACCCAAGGTGGTCCTTTCCGTATCGCCGCGGCTGGCATCGACCACGTACGGGTCCTTCCACACGTCGGTGGGCAGTGATGACGCGGCCAGGGAGAAATCCACAGTGCCGATCTCGGGGATATCCTGGCGCACCCCCAAATGGGTTTCCAGGGTTGTTTCCAGGTCAAAACTGAGATAATCCGCCACCTGATTGCCGGCGTAGAACTGCGTCCCGGCTTCCCCCAGGGTATAGGCCAACTCGAAGTGGATAGCGGGTATAACAAAGTCTTCACTGTCGGGGCTGTCTTCAAGACTGGAAATTCTTTTTTTACCCAGGTCTATTGAGGCGATCCCGTCGAGCATATTACTCTCGGAAGTGCCCGCGCCCACACCGAGGTTGACATACCCACTCCAGCCCGACTTCTCCGGGACCAGCGGTACGGCCTGCGCCACGGTACCTGCCAGGGCAAGCGCCAGTAGCGCCAGTTTTATGGATGTTCGTTTTATCATCTTATTGTTCCATCCGCTAAATGCCTCCATTTTACGGTGGTTTCCAAACCCGCACCTAAATATACGACAGCAATATTCCCGTTCTTTTTGTGCAGAACTTACTTTTCCACTGTCGCGACAACATAATGTACCCGTACCTGTCTTTGGGCGTCGCGGCTTCTCTCCTGCATGCCAGGCCTGTATACCCTATAATCAGCGCTATGAGCCGAACCTGTTCGATCAACTATGGATTGCTGCCGGCGCTGCTGCTGATGTACTGCCTGCCCGGCCTGGCCGCCACCGTATATAGAACGGTGGATGAGCACGGCGTGGTCAGCTTTTCTGATATCAGGCCGGCAGACGATGCCCCGGTGGAGACCCTGGTGATCGACGCCCGGGCACCGCAGGTCAGCGAGGCGCAGCGGCAGCGCCTGCAGGATATGCGCGACACCACCGACCGCATGGCCACCGATCGCATGGCGCGCGAGAAACATCGCGCCGAGCTGCGCCAGTTACAGGCGCAGACACAAGCTCAATACCAGTACCCGTCAGAGTACCCGGTGGACTATAACCCCCGATACCTGGGCTATTCATCGGGATATTCGGGCTACTACAACTATCCGGCGCGACGGCCGTGGAAACGCCGGCACAGACCCAAGCCGGTTCATCCTATCGCACGCCCACCGCTGCGCCTGCCCGCGCAGGGCCACAACTCGGCTATCCGCACCTCGCTACCGGGCAACAATTATCCCGCATCGCTGATACGCAAAAGTTACGACCCCAAGGTCAGGGCCGCATTACGCAATTAACACACAGCTGGCAATCAGGGCGTGAACCTCGCGGCTGTGGCTGCCGTAACCCCTGCCAGCCACGTCGCATCTTCTCCTGAAAAGATGGGCAAAGGCTGGACTACTCTCCTTTAAATTCCGGCTTTCGCTTTTCCATGAATGCAAGCGGCCCTTCCCTGGCATCTTTGGTACGCATCACCTTGCCAGCTATAGAATTCTCAATGGCAAATGCATCCTGCAGGGGGAGGCCACTGGTTCTTATGACAGCTTCCTTACAAGCCGCTACCGCCAATGGCCCATTCTCTGCAATCCTCTCACCGATCTGCTTGACTCGGTCCATAAGCTGGTCAGCGGGCACTACCTCGTTGATCAAACCAATACGCAGAGCTTCATCCGCACTCATTCGATCCCCGACCAGCAGCACTTCCATCGCCTTACAAAAGGGTATCTGTCTGGCCAGTCGCACTAAGGAGCCGCCGGCAGGGATGATACCTCTCGTGACTTCAGCCAAGCCGAATTCACTCGAAGTTACAGCTACCCGGATATCCGTCGCCTGTAATATTTCCATCCCACCAGCCACTGCAAAGCCATTTACGGCGGCAATGACTGGCTTGTACATTTCGAAATCCCTGAGCAACGCGGTTTGCAGCAGCGTCTTGTCCGTCAGCATGGCTTCGTCGTATTCATTCTCCGGTTCCCGCGCGCCGGACATCAGGGGAATCATCAAACCCAGATCAGCACCTGCACAAAACGCCTTGTCGCCCGCGCCGGTTAGCACCGCAACTCTCGCTTCCTTATCATCGCGAAAATCAAGCCATGCATCCCTCATCTCTACCATCATCTGTGGACTCAGCGCATTTCTTCGTTCTGGACGGTTCATCGTCAAGTAAGCGACGCCGTCACGTTTTTCATAAATTAAATGAGACATTGTTTCCCTCTTGTTTGTTGGTAAAGTTTATTTTCCTGGCAAATGCGGCATCATGCATACTTCTTGCTCAACAGCTGCAACATATTGCACAATGATCGCTGGCAAGCAAGCTTGTATTTATCCGTGAAACCCTAGATCAGGTAAATATATCATCAGGAAAAGGAAGAGACATATAACAGAAGCTTACTAACACACTGTAAGTTAACAAACTATGGAAGTAAATTCGAGCACAACTTAAGTCCCGGAGGCACACAGAATGGAGCTGGGTATTAGAGGGCGACGAGCAGTTATCACTGGTGCGAGTGGCGGTATAGGTCGCGCGATTGCAGGTGCGCTGGCCGCAGAAGGTGTAGATGTCGCATTGATCGCACGCAGTAGTGATTTACTGGCGCAAGCCGCGACGAAGATTACCGACGAGACCGGTGTCCGGGCAATAGCAATCCCGGCGGACCTGCGTGATATTGAGGCAATCCAGTCTGCCGCCAAGACCGCTCAGGAACAATTAGGTCAGATCGATATACTGGTTAACAGTGCCGGGGCCATTCCAGCGAGTAGTCTGGAATCACTGTCCGATGAAGCACTTCATTCCGCCTGGTCATTGAAGCTTTCAGGTTATGTACGGATGTCCCGGGCACTGCTGCCGGAAATGCGAACACGCGGGTGGGGGCGCATTGTTAATATTATTGGACTGGGGGGCAAGAATCCCAGTGCCGGGCACATGTACGGAAGTGCCGCCAATGCCGCTTTGATGAACTTCACAGGCGCACTGGCGCTGGAGGTGGCCACCGAAGGTGTTCTGGTTAACGCCATAAACCCAGGAATGATAAAATCTGAAAGAATCCTGGAGATGGCGCAGAAGTGGGCGGATGATGCCGGTATGCCCCTGGAAGAGTTAATGGATAAGCAGACCGCAGCATTACCGATGCATCGCATGGGGACACTGGAAGAAGTGGCGGACGTTGCGACCTTCCTGTGTTCCGAGCGATGCACCTACGTTCATGGGGCTATCATACCGGTGGCGGGAGCCATGGGGGTTACGCTCTAATCAATAGAATGGTTGGGGATCGTCACCGGAATCCTGTATCTGCTTAATGATCTCCTTTGGGGGCGTTCCCAACGCATTTGCAATCAACCTGACACTTTTATGCTGCAGGGCAATATCAAACAACTCGAGTAATAGCTTCGTCCATCAAGGTGCCGCCCAAATGGTTTGCGTCTGTTTTACCTGCGGCAGGTGTGATAGTTTCAAAAATCCGCCTGCCTCGCCACGAAGCTGCCTTGTAATCTCGGCAGCCTAGTCTCCGGTGGTGCTTCTATTACGGTATTGCCCTCGACATCCGTGGCAGGGGGCGAGCGAAAGTCACGGACCTTGACGACACTGCTACCCGGTACGCCTGTAACTGTCTTGCGCACTTTCTCCGGCGATGAACATAACTCTGAAAATAGCTGACGCGGAGCTGCGATGGATATATCATGTTCGCGGGTCTCAAAGCGGTATTCGGACAATTCCGGACGATACCTTTGTACTGGCCATTACGCAAAATCCCGGATAAGGAATAAAAATGCGAACAAAAGCAGCGGTCTTAGATCAAAGGGCGACAAATTTACCATTGAAGATGTCACCCTCTCTGAACCTGCCGACAATCAAATTCTCGTTAAAATCGTTGGCGCAGGCCTGTGTCACACTGACCTGATCGAACTTTATAAACAGAGCAAATTCCCTTTTGATAAGTTAATAAATTACTACACCCTTGATGAAATCAATCAAGCGGCTGAAGATTCATAAAATGGCTCGACTTTGAAGCCGGTATTGAAACTAGTTTAAAAAAATCCACCAAAGATCAAGTAATCATCAGGAAAGGAATATGAGCGAGTCATTTCTAGAGAAAGCCAAACTTCGGCCGAAAGGCAATTTCTATGAAGAGTTTGAATTGGGGCAAGTCTTTGAGCACCACTGGGGACGTACACTGAATGCCAGTGACAACTCACTTTTTTCGACCCTCACCATTCAAGCCAACCCACTGTACTTTAATGCCGAGTTTGCCAAAGCGCATGGGCATGCCGGGGTCGTCCTCAACCCGATGATGGTCTTCGCAACCGTATTTGGCTTGAGTGTCGAGGATCTTAGCGAGGCAGGTGGCGCATTTCTTGGCGTTGACGACCTGTCTTTCGAAGGAGACGTTTACCCTGAAGACACCCTCACCGCCCGCTCGGAAGTCGTCAAAAAGCGAGAGTCAGAAAAGAACCCCGACATTGGTATCGTCACCTGGCACACTCAGGGGTTCAACCAACATGGGACAAAAGTTATCGATTTCAAACGCACTAACATGGTTAGCAAAAAAGGAGCAGGTATTTTATGAATTACATGACCGAAGAGCGGCAAATGATCAAAGATGTCGCCCACCAGTTCTCCATCAATGAAGTGTTGCCAGTCGCCAATAAGCTGGATCCGGAAAAAGAGGACATTCCGGACGAATTACGCCAAAAACTAGCCGACATGGGCTACTTTGGCATCACCATCCCCGAACAATATGGCGGCCTGGGCCTGGGCTGTTTTGAATATTGCCTGATCACTGAAGAACTTTCGCGCAGCTGGATGAGTGTCGCCAGCCTGATTGCCCGCGGTAACGGCATGATTGGCGCAAAAAGCATGACAGAAGCACAAAAAGAGGCCTTCTTGCCCAAAGTAGCCAAAGGTGAATTGCTGGCGGCGGCCTCCCTGTCAGAGCCCAACGCGGGGTCCGATGTCGCAAACATTTCCTGTCGCGCCGTTCGCGATGGTGATGACTGGCTGATTACCGGCAACAAATACTGGTGTACCTTTGCAGATGGTGCAGATTACATTCTGGTATTGACCCGCACAGATCCTGAGGTTAACCCCAAAGCCAAACACAAGGGCTTAACCTTCTTCAAAGTTGATAAGCCCAGAGGCGAGTTACCAAAAGGCGTACAGGGCAGCCCGATCCCCAAAATTGGCTATTTTGGCTGGAAAACCTGGGAGCTCTATTTTGACAATGTCCGCGTCTCCAACAACGACATGATCGGTGACGAAGGTAAAGCATTTTATGCAATGGGTGACTTCCTGGTGCCTGCCCGGGCTCACACGGCGGCCCGCGCCATCGGGCTGGCCCAGGGCGCTCTCGAAGATGCGCTGGCTTACGTAAAGGAACGGGCGCAGTTCGGCCGCCCGATTGGCGAGTTCCAGGTAACGCGATTCAAGCTGGCCAAAATGGCGACTGAAATTGAAGCAGCGCGACAACTCAACTATTCCGTTTGTACAAAAATTGATGAAGGGGGGCGTTGCGACAAAGAAGCGGGGATGTCAAAATATTTTGCTTCGGAAATGGCTGAGCGGGTCACCAGCGAAGCATTACAGATCTTTGGCGGTGCGGGCTTTACCCAGCTCTACGCTATTGAGCGCTACTGGCGAGATGCCAAGTTGACGAAGATTTTTGAAGGCACCTCAGAAATTCAGTTGCGCATTATTTCAGATCATTTACTTGGCAAAAGCAAGTTCGACTAACACAGGTGAGAGTCTCTAAATGAAAGTTTCTGCATTAACGGGTAATGATAACTATTTCGAAGACTTTGTGCCCGGCGAAGTCATCAAGCACGCGCGTGGAAAAACCGTATCTGAACTTGAAAATGTACTCATCACCAACCTTGTGATGAATACCGCTCAAGGTCATTTTAATGAACATATAATGGCGAAGACACGTTTCGGCAAGCGCATCACTTTTGGTGGTTGCACCGCCTCACTGGTTATCGGCCTTGCCAGTCAAGACACTAGCGAAAATGCGCTGGCTGAACTTGGTCTGGATAAAATTCGCTTCAAAGTCCCTGTCTGTCACGATGATACCCTCTATGCCTACACAGAGGTATTGGCGACAAAAGAGAGTGGTCGTGAAGATGCCGGAGAAGTCCATTTCAAACATTGGGGTGTAAATCAAAATGATCAAGTGGTGTTCGAAGGTGAGCGCCGTACACTGGTCAAACGGCGGAGCCACTGGGGTGGCAAGTGAAAGGAGCGGTTACAGGCAGCCCTAAAGGCGGCGCATTGGAAGGCTTGCGTGTCCTCGACCTGACGCTCATGTTATCCGGCCCCTATGGAACCATGTTGCTGGCTGATCAAGGCGCAGACGTCATTAAAGTTGAACCCCCGACGGGCGACGTTACCCGAGTGATCGGCCCCTTTAAAACCACAAAAGAGAAAGAGGCGTTCGGCGGGTATTTTGCCAGCATCAATCGTGGCAAACGCAGCATTGTCATCGACTTGAAAAAAGATGAGGGCTATGCAACGAATGCCTCGCGCTCACAAAGGAGATATGAGTTTGGTATTTGCGAAGAAGAAATCGATAGCTACGGAAAAGCCGGAACAATTAATTAACCTCAAGGGAGAAACAGTATGTATGAAAGGCCTAAACGACTACGACGATCACAACTAGCGGTACCTGGTAGTGATGAAAGAAAAATGGGTAAAGCCATTGCCAGTGATGCCGACCACGTTTTTCTTGATCTTGAAGATGCTGTCGCACCTAGTGCTAAAAAAGATTCGCGTAAAAAAATTATTGATGTACTTAAAAATGGAGACTGGGGAAACACCGTTCGATGTGTTCGAATCAACGACCTGGAAACCCCCTATGCTTATGGCGATATTATCGACCTTGTCAAAGAGGCCGGAGAACACATCGATACCTTTATGATCCCCAAAGTAAAATATGCACGGGACGTGCTGTGGGTCGAAACCTTGTTAAAACAACTCGAAATAGATCTTGGCATCAAAAATCGTATCGGTATCGAGATCTTGATTGAAGAAGTTGAGGCAATGATGAATGTTGATGAAATCGCCTTCTCATCCGAACGGCTTGAAGCGATGATTTTCGGCATGGGTGACTACTCAGCTTCCCAGGGAATTGATATTGGTGCGATTGGCGGCACCGTAGATTACCCCGGTGATATTTGGCATTACCCGCGTTATAAAATGATTATTGCCGCAAAAGCTGCAGGCATTGATCCAATTGACGGGCCTTTTGGTAATTATAAGGATGATGCCGGTTTCCGCATTGAATGCAAACGCGCCCAGCTGCTTGGTTGCGCCGGAAAGTGGGCCATCCACCCTGCTCAGGTTCAACCTGCTTTGGAAATTTTTAGTCCCGAACAAGAAACTGTCGATATGGCGAGAAAGCTGGCTGTTGCTTATGCAGAAGCGGAAGCACAAGGTATTGGTGCGATTTCTGTTGATGGTACTCTGGTGGACGCGGCATCTGTGCGCATTCAACAGAATATTGTTGATAGAGCTGACCTGATCGGAATGTAAAGATAAGACGTTGCCAAAACATGGGGGCGAACAACAAGGGTATGTATGCGCTTGTTCTCCAATGTAACGACCTGCGACAGGCTGAAAAGGCGCTTGTTTCCAGGGGAATGGGTGTCACCAGAGTTATGGGATTAAATAATGTTCTGGAACTGGACAGAGCAGCGATATTCAATACACGTTTCTGGGTAGAATCGGAGAACCATCATGTCTAACACTCTGTTTGATCTTAGCAGCCAGGTGGCATTGATCACCGGCTCCAGCCAGGGGCTGGGTAAAGCGACTGCCCGGGTACTGGCAGAACACGGCGCCCATGTGATTATCTCCAGCCGTAAACAGGATGCCTGTGATGCTGTGGCAGCAGCTTTTCGTGAAGAGGGCCTGAGCGCCGAAAGCTTCGCCTGCAATATTGGCAGGGAAGAGGATATCACCGCCATTTTCAACCATATTGAAACCACCCATGGTCGCCTCGACATTTTGGTTAACAATGCGGTGTTAAGCCCATTGCGCAGCATTGAAGATACCGACCGGCCCCTGATGATGAAAGCCCTGGAAACCAATATAGCCGGCTATTGGTTTATGTCAACCGGTGCGGTGAAACTGATGAAAGCGCAGGGCAAGGGCAGTATTATCAACATCTCCACTATTGGCACGCTTCGGCCAGAACCCGGGTTGGCGCTTTATGGCACGTTTAAATCCTCTCTGGACGGAATGACCAGGTCATTCGCACTGGAATTTGGTGAGTTTGGTATTCGGGTGAATACCATTCTTCCCGGGGCGTTTGACACCCAGTTGATCGACGGCCTTTCAGCAGATTTTCTGCAGCATGTGAAAGAGAAAACACCGCTGCGCCGTCTGGGGGATCCGTCTGAAATCGGCCATGCCGTATTATTTCTCGTATCTGACGCCAGCGCCTATATTACCGGCACCAGTTTGATTGTTGACGGCGGGACCATGATCTCCAGCTAGCTCCCATCCGGAAACACTGCCTCTTTTCAGTGGAATGGCGGGTACGGGATCTATCCGGAAAAACTGCGGATATTTGTGCTATCGACTGGCGCGGTCCATAATTGTGCTGCAAATCAGGGAATTTATCTATGGACTTAAAGGCACAAATTGACGCCTGCCGTGAATCCTCCTTTACCGGTCAGGATATACCATGGATGCTCGAACAGTGGGTGGAACGTCAGCCACACAAGACAGCGATGGTCTGGTGTCCTTTTGAAGGTGAAGAAAAGTCCTGGAGCTATACGGCGCTATATGCAGATGCTCGCCGGGTCGCGGCGGGGTTACACGATCGCGGCGTCAGGGCGGGGGACTTTGTCATTCTTCATCTCGATAACTCACCCGAGTTTGTCATCGCCTGGTATGCCTGCGCTCTGCTGGGCACTGTTGCCGTATCGACTAACACTCATTCAGTGGCAAGAGACATGGAGTATTTTGCCGAGGTGACAGGGGCAGTTTGCGCAATCAC
Organism: Gammaproteobacteria bacterium; assembly: GCA_003646415.1. Lineage (GTDB taxonomy): Bacteria > Pseudomonadota > Gammaproteobacteria > Pseudomonadales > Halieaceae > JBALVO01. Next base: position 4,547 of record QNFS01000014.1, on the reverse strand, counting down.
CCAACCGGCATTCGCACGAATAATTGACGGGGCCTGCAAAAGTCTGCGTTTTATCGCGGTCACTGACACCGATGCAGGTGCGCAGTGCAACGATGAATCTATTGTCGATGACATCGGTGGCGTTCACTATTCGATGTTATATTCAGACAGCGAGTTACCGATACTGCCACGAGAGCCTCAGCGCAACCTGAGTGTCCAATTTACGTCAGGCACGACCTCACGACCAAAAGCAGTGCTCTGGACACACGCCAACGGACTATGGGCCGGCAAGGTCTCAGCAATCCATATGCGTCTGCGGCGCGACGATGTAACGCTGATCTACATGCCGCTTTTTCATACCAATGCACAGGCTTATTCGATGTTAGGGACTCACTGGTCCGGCGGCACAATTATTGTTCAACCCAGGTTTTCAGCATCCCGCTTCTGGGAGGTATCAATAGGTCACGGTGTAACCTGGACATCCATGATCCCCTTCGCTTACAAAGCCCTCATGATTCAGCCTGTACCCGACCACCAGCAGCGATTCTGGGGCGGTCCTGCTAATCTGCCGCAGATAGGTGAACACTTTAAGGTCGAAACTACAGGCTGGTGGGGTATGACGGAAACCCTGACACAAGGTATCGTCACCGACACCGACCACCCTGGCCCCAATGGCACACTTGGCAGAGCAGCGCCGGAATATGAAATACAGATTCGCCGGGAAGATGGCTCCACGGCAGGCCCTGATGAGAAGGGCCTGTTATTTATTCGAGGCGTCCGGGGTGTATCCTTATTCAAAGAGTACTATCGCAATCCCGAGGCCAATGATAAAGCCTTTGATGACGCTGGCTGGTTCGATACCGGTGATATCGTACTGATGGACAAGGACGGCTGGTTGTATTTCAGTGATCGCGAGAAAGACATGCTCAAGGTAGGTGCGGAAAACGTCGCCGCTTCCGAAATTGAGAGCGTCATCATGCAAACCGGTCTCGTAGATGAATGTGCTGTAGTGGCCCAGCAGCATCACATGTTGGATGAAGTTCCCGTCGTATTCGTAATTCCCAGCGCGGCAGGCTCTGGTCAGGCGGAAGATGTTCTGAAACAGGAGATTATCGAATACTGCAAAGTGAATCTGGCTGACTTCAAGGTCGTCCGCGATGTTCACCTGGTCACGGAACTTCCCAGGTCGACACTTGAGAAAGTGGCGAAGAACCAACTTCGATCACGACTCCCGGCCATCACCGCAGACTGAGTTGGGATCTACTTTCAGCACTTTCTGAATTACAGTATGAAACCGGGGTTTTGGCGGCGTTCCCCCTATCACTTTGGTGATATTGGCGTACCCGCTGGAAAAGTGGGTCAATATACAGGTGTTCCTGGCGGGTGTAACAGCCCTGCTGTCTGATGGCCTAGGCTTCCTGATGGCCTAGGCTTCGCGGTGTTGATGATCGATTTTATCAGTTTCTTTGGCCGCTAAGCAGAAACTATTCAGTCGGTGTAGTATGACCCATATACGCTTACAACTTAGTCAGTCAGACGCAGGGGAACCTTATGAGTAAAACACAAACACTTGATGCAATTGTTGTCGGAGCGGGTATGGCAGGTATGTACATGCTGTATAAGCTAAGACAGCTTGGTTTAGAAACAAAAGTCATTGAGGCTGGTACAGACGTTGGCGGCGCCTGGTACTGGAACCGTTACCCGGGCTGTCGCTGCGATGTGCCCAGTGTTGAATATTCCTATTCGTTCTCCAAGGAATTGGAGCAAGACTGGAACTGGACCGAATTGATGGCCGGACAACCGGAGATTTTGTCCTATGTGAATCATGTGGCTGATCGATTTGATTTCCGCAGGGACATTAATTTCAATCAACGCGTTGTCTCCGCTATTTATGATGAGGGAGATAAGGTCTGGACCCTGAAAACGGATACAGCCACCTATATCGCTCCTATCTGTATTATGGCCACTGGCTGCCTGAGCGTACCCAATACACCGGACATCAAAGGCGCAGAATCCTTCACCGGTGAGGTCTACCACACCGCTAACTGGCCGAAGGATGAAGTCAAATTTAGTGACAAACGAGTTGGCATCATTGGGGCAGGGTCATCGGGCGTACAGACCATTCCCGTGATCGCATCTGAGGCGGCACATCTTTTCACCTTCCAGCGCAGCCCTGGCTATACATTCCCGGCAAATAACAAGCCTATGAAAGCGGGGTATATGGAGCTGGCAAAGGCCGATTATGCCGAGATTCGGGAGGAACAGAGAAGCTCACAAACAGCTGTTGTTTACTATTCACCTTACAGATCAAAAAATTCAGGTAAAGATGCGAACAATGGTGCCAGGGAAGTAAAGCGGCGACCTAGTAAAACTATTTTGGAACTGACACCGCAGCAGCGTAGAGAAGAAATTCAGGAGTTTGGATATGGCATCCTCCCGGAATATTTTGATGTGCTTCGCAATACTGAGGCCAATAAAATTGCCTGTGACTTATATACTGAAAACTTGAAAGAACTGGTGCATGACCCGGCGGTGGCAGAGAGACTGGCACCGCGTGAATTGGCAATAGGTTGTAAACGGCCGGTTATAGATACGGACTACTATGCCACGTTTAATCGAGACAACGTAACACTGGTAGACTTGCGTGAAGAGCAAATTGTAGAAATAACACCTGCTGGTCTACGCACTGAAAAGAGGGACTATGAATTCGATATCCTCGTCTATGCCACTGGCTTTGATGGTATAACAGGCGCCCTGAATAAAATTGACATACGTGGCAGGGAAGGACGCACACTGGCAGAAAAATGGGACCATGGCCCACGTACTTATCTTGGTTTGCTGTGCGAAGGCTTTCCCAACATGTTTACCGTTACCGGCCCACAAAGCCCGTCTGTACTCAGTAACGTTCTGGTTGCAGTCGAGCAACATGTTGAATGGATAAGTGATTGCATCGAATATATGAAGGTTAATAGTCACGCGTCCATTGAGGCGGCTCTGGATGCGGAAGACCAATGGGTCGAACACGTCAATGAAGCCGCACAGGGCACCACGTATACCGCGCCGTCCTGTAACTCATGGTACCTCGGGAGTAATATTCCCGGGAAGCCACGTACTTTCCTACCGTATCTGGGTGGCGCCAAAACCTACCGTGACAAATGTGAACAAGTGGTAGCCAGGGGGTACGAGGGATTTGTCTTCGACTAAACGCCTGCATCGGCACAACATTTGGTTGATATCAACCAGCCAATAGAATATATTTATCATCGTCAGCCGTGCAATGAATTTTATGTGAAGTTGCACATGTTTTTTCAACCAGGAGACTCACCATGGAAAGTTTAAAAACCTCAAAAGTGGCAACTGATCGTCGCAAGTTTATTTTCCGTTCCAGTCAGGCAGTAATAGGCGCAGCCCTCGTTAGCAGCGCACTGCCCTCCAGCGCCGGCGATGCGGACTCGTACCTTGCTCTGGACAGTTCCGCAAAACAATTGTGTGGCACTTGTCAACACTGGGGTGGCCGGCGCCGGATATCAGCAGATGGAAAGTCTTTGGAAATTGATGGCCTGGGCTGGTGCAATAACCCTAAAAGCCCGAACTATCGCAAAACGACGGGGCCAAAAGGCGGAATGAAACTGGTCTGGGAAAAGTGGAGCGAGATTCCGGCATAAGCTTTCAGGACCCCCGGCTCGCATCCCTGCCTACTCCACAAAAGGAAGGAGCGAGCCCCACCCTTTTCACCCCTGGGTAGTGATAGACCATTTCCCGGGATCACCTGACAAGCACCCGTTATCCAGAAAACACGCATGGCGGCGAAGCGAATTACGCCAGCTTGGCAATCATCTCTACCACCTGCGTACGCAGCAGTTTTTTGTTGATTTTACCCACCCCGGTTTTCGGCAACTCGTCCACCAGCAGATAGTGCTCAGGTAGCCACCACTTGGCAAAATCCGGTGCTAAAAACGCCTTCAACTCTTCGCCCGCAGGCGCCGCCGCCCCGCTCTCCAGTGAGAAAACTGCCGCAGGCCGTTCGACCCAACGGTCGTCCGGCACTGCCACCACCGCCGCCTCACGAACAGCGGGATGAGCCATCAAGCCATTTTCCAGGTCCTGGGAAGAAATCCATTCACCGCCGGACTTGATCAGGTCCTTGGCGCGATCCACCAGCCGCAGCACGCCACGCTCGTTAATGGCCGCGATATCGCCACTGCACCACCAGCCATCGGCAAAGCCCTCTGCGCTGCGCTCTTCCTCCTGATAATATTCGGTGGCTGACCAGGGGGCGCGCACGTAAACCTCGCCTACGGCCTCGTCATCCCAGGGCACTCGATTACCCTCATCGTCAACTAAATAAAGCTCAGCCCCCGGCGCTGCCAACCCCTGGCGGACACGAATCGAAATTTTGTCGGCTTCACTGGCGTCGAGCATGTCGCGATGAATATGGCTACAGGTAGCGATAGGCGCCATCTCCGTGGAACCCCAGGCGGTGAAGATCGGCACGCCGTAGTTCTCCATATAAAACTCCATCACCGCCCGCGGGGTCGCCGAGCCACCGAGCATAATGCTACGCAGGT
>QNFS01000013.1 GCA_003646415.1 Gammaproteobacteria bacterium | reverse complement strand
TTTTTCTGGTATTGCTTGGTCTCTTTGCAATATTTGGAGTAGCTGCCGCCGACTCAAAAAAGCCGGAAATAACCGCCCAGGGCTTTTCTGCCGAGCTGCCCCAAAAAGGGCTCATTGGGGCCTATCCTCGACTAAGGGTACGGATCGAGGCGGTTGACAGAATAGAGAAATTGGTCATTAAGGAACGATCTTATGAAGTCGATTTGGCATCAACAAGAGATAAATACAATTTGTATCTTTTTGGCCTGGAGAACCCCCCCAGGTCATATAGGGATGTGACGCTGAATTTACAGAACTACATTAATGAGAAAATCGAAACTGAAGGTGAATATGAGTTTGAGATACTGGTAGCGGACGGGAACGACAATGTAGTAGAAAAGAAACTTTTTCTGCATGTACATATAGAGGTGCCAGAGAAAGAGCCTACTATCGCCGAGGATACCCGTTTGCTCCAGGCAGAGCACTTCACTTTGCAACGAATAGGAACAGGTCCCATTGAAGGCGCCCAGCTGTTCGGCATCGACTGGAAAAACATTGACAATGCGAATGTTCAGATAAGGATATCCAGGCTAGAGGGTAGCGATTCACACCTTGTCGTACTGGACGAATCAGATTTTGATAACCTGCAGACAATCGAACAACTCACGCAAAGAGTCACCGGCCTCGAAAAGACCGAAGCAGTTGTATTGGCCACCGGCAGCAACAGGGCAGCAGGTGAGGTATTTTTAGTCATTAATGGTGATAAGCACTACCTTCTTAAGATAACGTCAAGCTCGGCATACCCTTCAGACCGCGGAACAATAGTTACCGTCAAGGGCTACTTCAAGACTGGGGGAACGGTTGAATAGAGCAGAGTATACTCGCGCCGCTCTGCCGACAGTGCAGCTGAATCAGTATAGAAATATTCTCACCCGAATAATACGCATGCGAGATTATCAATATGAGTGACTACGTGAAAAACAGCTTCTCTAAAGAGCAACAATCAGAGTCCAACGCAAAGGAAGCACTCGCAATGGGTGGCGCTGAACAAAGTGCAAAAGAGCATCAGGAATTAACTCATGGCCAGTGGCTGGAAACAGCGAGATCCAGGCTGAAACAAAATAAGTTCAGCAACCCTCAGTTCGCTTTATTAATGATTTTTTCATTCCTGTTTGCCGGATCGGCATTCCTGTTCGAAAGCATTGATATAATTTACGGCCCGCTATATGCGATGAAAGTCTCAATCACCAGCCTCTTCGCCGTAACCCTCGGATTTTTGTTATCTATCTGGTGGTCAAAAGTTTCACGGTTTGACGATAAACTAAAAGAAGCTGAACTGATTGACCGAGAGTATCGTGAACTTCTGATGAGCTATTCCGATAGCTTGTTCGACATCATAAACGCACTTAGTACTCTGTCGACAGATCCGCCCCGTCCATTTGTTGTTGCAACTGAATTTTTGCTTGGTGAGTATACCCACCTATTGCAAAGTCGCTTGCAGAGGTATGGGGATCATATAGCTGGCCTTGGGCTTGATGCCACAGATTTTCTGGATGAAAAAATTAGGATTTTTGAAGGTATCCGTGAACGCGCAAGCCTCTCGATAAAAGGAATGCCAAAAGAACTCGAAACTCTTTTCGTTGATAACCTGAATCTTGATATCAACAGCTATACCGACACCGTCGCGAAACGACAGAAAAGCATGAAGAGTATGCTGGAGGATATGAAAGTACAGCCTGAGGGTAATATCAACAAACCAGATTCAACCGAGACAGGTGACAATTGAGCCATTCACTCATTCTCACTAGAAACCGGGGTGACACTCCCCTTGCAATTACTCACCCGTGGCGGGGTGCTCGAAGCACCGGGTGTCAGTTTTTAACAGCCCTGATGATACTGGGGTGAAAACTCCTGCACGGCATCGACAAAGGCGGTCACATGATCCGGATTAACCCCGGGCGTGATGCCGTGGCCCAGGTTGAAAACGTGACCCGTACCATGACCGTAACTGGCTAAAATGGAAGCGACCTCACTACGGATACGCTGCGGTGAAGCGAATAACATACTGGGGTCCATATTCCCCTGCAGGGCCACCCGATCACCCGCCAGATCCCTGGCTACCCCGATATCTGTGGTCCAATCGATGCCCACTGCCTGCGCTCCGCAATCAGCGATAGCGTTCAACCACTGACCACCGCCCTTGGTAAAAACGATCACCGGCACTTTGCGTCCATCGGCCTCCGCCGGTAGCCGGGAGATTATCCGTTGCATGTATTTGAGGGAGCACTCCTTATAGCCCGCGGCGCTGAGACTGCCACCCCAGGTATCGAAAATCTGCACAGCCTGGGCTCCCGCGCGCACCTGGGCCGTCAGGTAATCCGCCACAGCATCGGCCAACAGCGACAGCAACTGGTGCATAAGCTCCGGCTGGTCGTAGGCCATGGTCTTGATGTGAGCAAAGTCCTTTGATGAACCACCCTCGACCATATAGGTTGCCAGCGTCCAGGGGCTGCCGGAAAAACCGATAAGCGGCACCTGGCCGTTCAGCTCCCGGCGAATAGTACTCACCGCAGACATCACATAGGCCAGGTCATCATCCGCTTTAAAGCTATTGAGCCCCGCCAGATCCGCCTCACTACGCACGGTCTTGCGGAACCGTGGCCCCTCACCCTCTTCAAAATATAGTCCAAGGCCCAGTGCATCGGGTACGGTGAGAATATCCGAAAACAGAATGGCCGCATCCATCGGATAGCGACGCAGTGGCTGCAGCGTCACTTCACAGGCCAGTTCAGCGTTCTTGCACAGGTCCAGAAAAGACCCTGCCTGCTGACGGGTGGCCCGATATTCAGGCAGGTAACGGCCCGCCTGGCGCATCATCCACACCGGCGTGCGATCTACAGGTTGGCGCAACAGGGCACGCAGGAAGCGGTCGTTCTTGAGTTCATTCATGATAGTTTGCCTTGTACAGATGTAGTGTCCTGTATAAATCGTATATTCAGCACACTACACCAGGATTAAATATTCAGGTAGTCGAGGATGCCCTCGGCCGCCTGCCGCCCCTCCCAGATGGCTGTCACCACCAGGTCGGAACCACGCACCATGTCGCCACCGGCAAAGATCTTCGGGTTTGTGGTCTGGAACTTGAAAGTCTGGAACTCCTCGGCAATTACGCCATCCCAGTCATTGGTCTGGACACTTATCTCCCCCAGCCACTGCGGCGGGCTGGGCTGGAAACCGAAAGCAATAATCACCGCATCCGCCTCCATTACTTCCTCGCTGCCAGGTATGGACTCGGGGCGACGCCGGCCATCTGCACCGGGCTCACCCAGTTTGGTTTGCACCATCTTCACACCACAGGCCTGGCCGAAGTATTCCACCACTTCAATCGGTTGGCGGTTGTAGAGAAACTCGACACCCTCCTCCATCGCATTTTTCACTTCGCGCCGGGAGCCCGGCATATTCTGTTCATCCCGGCGGTAGGCACAGATCACGTGTTCGGCCTGCTGTCGCACTGCGGTACGAACGCAGTCCATGGCCGTGTCGCCACCACCCAGTACCACCACCCGTTTGCCTTTAAGATTCACGTATGCCTTGGAGTCCTGCTCGAAACCCAGGTTGTGGTTAACGTTGCCAATCAGGTAAGGCAGCGCCTCGTATACACCAGGCAGATCTTCACCGGAAAAATTACCGCGCATATAAGTGTAGGTGCCCATGCCCATAAACACCGCATCGTATTGATCCATAATTTCGTTGATGGTGATATCTTTACCCACCTCAGTGTTGAGGCGAAACTCAATGCCCATGCCCTCGAAAACCTCACGGCGACGACTCATTACCTGCTTCTCGAGCTTGAACTCAGGGATACCGAAAGTAAGCAGCCCCCCTATTTCCGGGTAGCGATCAAATACCACCGACTGCACACCATTGCGCGCCAGAATATCAGCGCAGCCCAGCCCCGCCGGCCCGGCACCGATAATTGCCACCTTCTTGCCCGTTGGCACAACATGCGACAGATCCGGGCGCCAACCCATGGCCAGCGCCGTGTCGGTAATGTATTTTTCAGAGGCGCCGATGGTAACCGCACCAAATCCATCGTTCAGGGTGCAGGCGCCTTCACACAGGCGGTCCTGGGGGCATACCCGACCGCAGACTTCAGGCAGGGTATTGGTCTGGTGACTCAACTCCGCCGCCTCAAACAGGTTGCCCTCACTAACCAGCTTGAGCCAGTTGGGGATGAAGTTGTGCACCGGGCACTTCCACTCGCAATAGGGGTTGCCACACTCCAGACAGCGGTGAGACTGTTCCGCCACCTGGTCCTTGGTGAACGGGTTGTAGATTTCCACGTACTCGTGTTTGCGTGACTGCAGGGTCTTCTTGTCCGGATCGCCGCGACCGACGTCGATAAACTGAAAATTATTGGCCAAACGCTTACTCATAGCTCATTCCTAATCTCCGGCGTTTAGTCTGTATTGCGCAAGCGCGACAACAAACGATCCAGGTCAGCCGCCTTTGGCTTGACCAGCCAGAATTTACCGACATAGTCTTCGAAACTATCCAGTAGCTGCGCACCCCACTGCGATCCCGTCTCAACAACAAACTCTTTTATTTCACCGCGCAGGTGGTTTCGGTAAGGCTCCATGTACTCCGCGCTAACCCGGTGAATTTCCACCAGCTCACTATTGTACTTGTCGATAAAGCTGCGATCCTGATCCAGCACATAGGCGAAGCCACCGGTCATACCCGCACCAAAATTCACTCCGGTGGGCCCCAGTACCGTAATGGTGCCACCCGTCATATATTCACAGCAATGGTCACCAGCACCTTCGACCACCGCGCGACAACCACTGTTGCGCACAGCGAAGCGCTCGCCGGCAATACCCGCCGCAAGCAAGCGACCACCGGTCGCGCCATACAGGCAGGTGTTGCCGATAATCACTGTGTCCTGGGAATTAAACTCACTGTCGCGCGGCGGGTAGATCACCAGCTTGCCACCGGCCATACCCTTGCCGACATAATCGTTGGAGTCACCCTCGAGGTACATATGCAAGCCCCCCGCATTCCACACGCCAAAGCTTTGACCGGCAGTGCCGCTCAGGCGCAGAACAATGGGATTGCCCTCCATACCGGTATTACCGTATCGCCTGGCTATCTCACCCGACAATCTGGCGCCCATTGAGCGGTCACAGTTGGTAACTTCAAATTCAAACTCTCCACCGGATTGCGCTTCAATCGCCGCAAGGGTAGCCGCCACCATCTGTTCCGCTTTCTCACCCTTGTCGAAGGGGTCATTGGACTGCACCTGGCAAAACTCTGGCTGCTCCGCAAAGGCAGCATCCTTATACAGGATGGGGCTAAGGTCCAGCCTGGCCTGTTTCTCGGTACTGCCGGGCAAACACTGCAGCAAATCGGTACGACCTATCAATGCCTCCAGCGATGGCACACCCAACCTCGCCAGCCACTCACGTGTTTCCGTGGCGACGAAAGTAAAGAAGTTCACTACCATATCCGCCGTGCCATTGAAGTGCTCGTCCCGCAGCTTCTCGTTCTGCGTGGCAATCCCGGTAGCGCAGTTATTAAGATGACAGATACGTAAGTACTTACACCCCAGGGCAACCATGGGGGCTGTACCAAAACCAAAACTCTCAGCGCCCAGAATAGCAGCCTTGATCACGTCGAGGCCGCTCTTCAGGCCGCCGTCCGCCTGCAAACGGATGGCACCGCGCAGGCTGTTACCGCGCAGGGTCTGTTGTACCTCGGCCAGGCCCAGCTCAAACGGCGAACCCGCATAGCGGATTGAAGTCAGAGGACTGGCCGCGGTACCACCATCGTAACCGGAGATGGTAATAAGATCCGCATACGCTTTGGCCACACCCGCCGCAATGGTACCCACACCTGGCTCGGACACCAGTTTCACCGACACCAGAGCCTGTGGATTGACCTGTTTTAGGTCAAAAATCAATTGGGCCAGGTCTTCAATAGAATAAATATCATGGTGTGGCGGCGGCGAAATAAGCGTCACCCCGGGCACGGAATAACGCAGCCTGGCGATCAGGTCATTCACCTTACCCCCGGGCAGCTGGCCCCCCTCACCGGGCTTGGCACCCTGTGCCACCTTGATCTGCAACACCTCGGCATTAACCAGATAGTGGGGAGTGACGCCAAACCGGCCCGAGGCTATCTGCTTGATCTTGGACATTCGCTCGGTGCCGAAGCGCTCAGGGTCTTCGCCACCCTCACCCGAATTCGAGCGCGCACCGATGCGATTCATCGCCGCCGCCAAAGCCTGGTGCGCCTCGGGACTCAAGGCGCCCAGCGACATACCCGCCGAGTCAAAGCGTGGCAGGATATTTTCTATGGGCTCCACTTCATCAATGCTCAGTGGCTGGGCGACATCTACCAGCCCCAGCAAATCCCGCAACGTGGTGACTGGCCGCTCGTTGACCAGCTTCGCATAATGCTGGTACACCGTGTAATCTCCACTTGCAACAGCCTGCTGCAAGGTCATAACGACATCCGGGTTGAACGCGTGGTATTCCTGTCCGTGTACATACTTGAGCAGGCCGCCCTGTTCAATGCCCTTACGCACAGACCAGGCCCTGCCACCCAGGGCTTTCAGTTCCTGCTCCAGTTCATTGAAACCACTGCCCTCAATGCGCGAAACAACACCGCAGAAGGCTAGATCCACGACTTCACGCGCCAGCCCCACCGCCTCGAACAACTGCGCTCCACGGTAAGAATTGACTGCGGAAATGCCCATTTTCGACATGATTTTGAGCAGGCCCTTGTTGATGCCCTTGCGATAATTTTTGTAGCAGGCGCTGGGCTCACCCAGAACCTCACCCTTGCGAATCAGTTCCTCCAGTACACTGTAGGCCAGATAGGGATACACGGCCGTGGCGCCAAAGCCCAGCAGGCAGGCCACCTGGTGAGAATCCCTGGCGCTGGCCGACTCCACCACGATATTGGCGTCGATACGCAGGCCCTGCTTGATCAGGTGGTGATGCACCGCTCCCGTCGCCAACAGGCTGTGAATCGGCAGACTCTGTGGATCTATGGCGCGATCAGACAGAACCAAAATGGTCATACCATTGCGTATGGCCTGTTCAGCCACCGAGGTCATGTCCCGCACCGCCTGGCGCAGATCTTTCTCTTGCGGCTTGTAGGTACAGTCAATTTTCTCAATCAAAAATCCCGGGCGGTCCAGCTGTAACAGGGTGGTAAATTTACCCTGGGACAGCACCGGTGAGGACAGAGTGACCCGGTCCGCGAGCTCTGGCCCTTCCACAAAGACGTTCTTTTCACTGCCCAGGTCCGTCTCCAGCGACATAACTATCGTCTCTCGAAGGGGGTCTATCGGCGGGTTGGTTACCTGGGCGAATTTCTGGCGAAAATAGTCGTACAGGGAGCGCTCATTCCTGGACAGTACCGCCATGGGCGTATCGTCACCCATTGAGCCCACCGCCTCGTTGCCGGATTCCGCCAATGGCCGCAGCACCTGGTCACACTCTTCGAAGCTGACCTGGAACATTTTCATGTAATTGTTCAACTGCCTGGGCTCGATTCCCGGTGCCATCTCCCCGCCAAAGGTGCCCTCTATACGATGGGCCCTCTCCTTGAGCCAGCGCTTATAGGGTTGGCGGGACTTGAGGCGGCTGTCGATTTCGTCATTCTGCAGCACCTCCCCGGTATGGGTGTCCACCATCAGGATCTGGCCCGGACCGACACGGCCCTTGGCCACCACATCCTCGCTCTTGTAGTTATGGGTGCCGATTTCAGAGGCCAGAGTGATAAACCCATCCTTGGTCTTCACCCAGCGGGCCGGGCGCAGGCCATTGCGATCCAACAGGCACACCGCGTAGCGGCCGTCGGTGAGAACAACACCAGCGGGACCATCCCAGGGCTCCATATGCATGGAGTGATATTCGTAAAAAGCTTTCAAGTCCGGGTCCATGGACTCGATGTTCTGCCACGCGGGAGGTATCAGCAGACGCAGGGCTCGCGCCATCTCCACACCGCCGCCCAGCAGTACATCCAGCATATTGTCCAGGCTGGATGAATCAGACCCGGTGCGATTTACCAGCGGGGCTATGTCCTGGATGTTGGGGAGCCGGTCGGTCTCGAAACGCACGGTACGGGCGTCCACCCAGTTGCGATTGCCTTCGATGGTGTTGATTTCCCCATTATGAGCCAGCAGGCGAAAAGGCTGGGCCAGGGGCCAACGGGGCATGGTATTGGTTGAGAAGCGCTGGTGGAACACACAGATAGAGGTTTCCAGGCGCTCGTCGCTCAGGTCGCCGTAGAAGCACGGCAAATCCACCGGCATTACCAGCCCCTTGTAAACAATAACCCGGCTCGAAAGGCTGCAGATGTAATAGTCTTCATCCCCTTCGTTAGCCATTTCCGCCTTGCGCCTGGCCACAAACAGCCGGGTGGACAGCTCATCGTGGGATAAACCGGAGGCATCGACGAAAACCTGTTCAATCGCGGGCAGGCTCGCCAGGGCGATCTCACCGCAGACTGAGCTATCGGTGGGCACTATCCGCCAGCCCAGGATCTTGAGACCCTGACCGGTAAGTGCCTGCTCGGTTGCCTGGCGGGCGGCCGCGGCGCGCCGGGGGTCTGTACTGAGGAAAATCTGGCCAATACCGAAGTGCTCACTCAGGTCAGCGTCAAAGCATTCACGGGCAAGCGTACGTATAAACTGGTTGGGCATCTGCATTAGCAGACCACAGCCATCGCCAGTCTTGCCGTCCGCGGCGATGCCACCGCGGTGCGTCATGCGGGTAAGCGATTCGATGGCGGTCTGCAACAGCCGGTGACTGGCATCGCCAGAGGAATGTGCAATCAAGCCAAAACCGCAATTGTCGCGAAATTCTTCAGGTCTGAATAGGCCTGCGCTCATAGTAAGTCCAGAATAATAAACAAAACCAATAACTTAGATTTGAAATACCCGACGCCACGGCAGTACTTGGGCAAAAGGGGGAGTGTATTTTACACAGATGGCGTTGGCTGGACAAACACTACACCCCGATCAGGCTTCCGCAGGAAGTTCGTTCAGCAAGTCCACCAATTCGGATTCCGAGACATCGTCGATAATACGCGCATCACCGATAGCCTTGAGCAGAATTAGCCGCAACCTTCCGTCAACAACCTTCTTGTCCCGCGCCATAAGCTCCAGGAAGACCCCGGCAGTCATATCGACCGGCGCGCGGACCGGAAGATGCATGTCCAGCAGTAATTCCCGAAAATCATCCACTTCACTGAGGGAAACCCCACCGCGGCGGGCAGACAACTCCAGAGCCAGCAACATACCCGTCGCCACCGCTTCACCATGCAGCCACTGACCGTAGCCCTGCGCGGTCTCGATAGCGTGGCCGAAAGTATGGCCGAAATTGAGAATGGCCCGAAGACCGCCCTCGCGCTCATCAGCCGCCACCACCCGCGCCTTGTTCGAACAGCTGCGCTCTATTGCCTCCGCCAGGACCGCTTCCTCCCGGGCCAGCAACCGTGGCATTTGCTCCTGTAACCAGCGGTAGAATGGTTCATCACAGATCAAGCCGTATTTAAGCACCTCTGCCAGGCCCGCCGACAACTCCCGGGCAGGCAAGGTCTGCAGGGCATTGGTGTCAATCAACACTGCGCGAGGCTGGTAAAACGCCCCTATCATATTTTTACCCAGGGGATGGTTGACGGCCGTCTTGCCACCCACCGAGGAATCCACCTGGGCCAACAGCGTGGTGGGCACCTGGATAAAATCAACCCCCCGCTGGTAGCAGGCCGCAGCGAACCCGGCAATATCGCCCACTACACCGCCGCCCACAGCAATAAACGTTGTCGTGCGATTGTGATTTTCCGCCATCACCCTGTCAAAAATATTCGACAGGGTCGCCAGCGTTTTGTACTGCTCACCGTCGGGCAGCACTACCTCTGTGACCAGCTTGCGCTGCCCGAGCAACGCCCGCACTTTTTCTACGTACAAGGGCGCTACGGTATCATTGCTGACAATAACCACCTGGGAGCCGGCGATATGCCGGGCCAATAGTTGTGAATCGGCCAACAGGCCACGGCCTATGTATACCGGGTAGCTACGCTCCCCCAGTTCCACATGCAGGGTGTGCATTAACAGGGACACGTCAAATCCTTGAGTTTACTCTGGAGGGGTCTATCATACCGCGGTGATGTCTTTCTAGCCGATATCTTTTAACCGCTTTCCACTAACTCGTGCACCAGGCGCTGAGCCACTGTTCTGGGGCTACAGGCGTCAGTTTCAATAATATGATCGGCGATCTCACGATATAGTGGGTCACGATCCACCATCAGGGAGCGCAGCACTTGTTCCGGGTCACCATTTTGTAAAAGAGGCCTGCGCCGGTCGTGGCGGGTACGCCGCACCTGCTCGTCTATGGTTGCATAGAGGCAGATTACAAAGCCACGGCTGGCGAGCGCCCGGCGGTTTTGGGGGCGCAGTACGACACCGCCACCGGTGGCGAGTACGATATCATCCCACTGTGTCATCTGGGCCACCACCTGTTGCTCCCGGTCGCGGAAACCCTCCTCACCCTCCACATCGAAAATCCATGGTATATCAGCCCCGGTTCGCTTCTCGATCTCGGCATCCGTATCGGCAAACCGCAACTTCAGATGCTGGGCAAGGTATTTACCAATGGTTGTCTTGCCGGCCCCCATGGGGCCGACCAGAAAGACTCTGTGCAGGGCTGGCATTTAGCTCGAAATAGCCCTAATCAAGCAGGGTGTCGGCCAGAATGCGCGGCGTGATGAAAATAAGCAGTTCTGTTTTCTTGTGGGTGTTTGATTCGCTTCTGAAAAAGGCACCTATATAAGGGATGTCGCCAAAGAAAGGAACTTTATTCACCGATTCAATATCTTCGGTTTTGAACACCCCGCCCAAAACCACGGTCTCGCCATTGCCAACCAACACCTGGGTGTCGAGCTGGGTGGTATCGATGGAGGGGATAAAACCGCCACGGCCACTGGGTACCAGTTCACCGACCGAGTCCTGGTTAATCTGCAGATCCAGCATAATCCGGTCGTCCGGCGTGATATTTGGCGTGACATCCAGTGATAAAACCGCGTCCTTGAACGATGTGGTCGTCTCACCACTGGCGGAGGACTCCTGGTAGGGGATTTCCGTACCCGACTTGATGGAGGCCTGTTGCTTGTCGCCGGTAATCACCTTGGGCTGAGACACGACCTCACCGTTACCTTCCGCTTCCAGCGCAGACAGTTCCGCGGTCAGGAACAGGTTATCACTGGTAAAGCCGAGGGCGAACCCACTATTGGCGGCAACCCCGAGGTCCACCAGCAAGGCGCCGGGATAATCTACCGCCGGTTGTGTGCCGTTAATAACAGACTCATTAAGTGCAACAACGTTTTGCGTATCACCGGATACGGACAGTATATTGCTGTTCAGGTCCGGGTTCAGATAACCACCACCCCACTCGATACCGAGATTCTTGGTCGCGTCAGACTGGGCTATCACGATGCGCGCCTCGATCATCACCTGGCGCACCGGAATGTCCACAAGCTCGATAAGATCCCGGACTTCGGCCAATTTGGCAGCGGTATCGGTGATAATCAGCGAGTTCGTGCGCTGATCCACAACCACGGAGCCCCGCGGCGAAATCAGGCTGCCGCCTTCCTCAGAGCCCGCCTTGAACAGTGCCACAATGTCTTTCGCCGCGGCATAACGAATACGCACAAACTCCGACTGCAGCGGGGCCAGTTCCGCAATTTGCTTATTGGCCTCGATTTGCTGGCGCTCACGTTCAGCGATCTCCGCCGCCGGCGCCACCATCAGTACGTTGCCAATCTGGCGCTTGTCCAGGCCCTTGGTTTTCAGCACCAGTTCCAACGCCTGGTCCCAGGGCACGTTCTGCAGGCGCAGGGTAATGCGCCCTGATACGGTATCGCTGGCCACCAGGTTCATCTCGGTGAAGTCGGCAATCAACTGCAGCACCGCTCGCACCTCAATATCCTGGAAGTTAAGGGAGATCCTGTCTCCTACATAGGTGAATTCGTTTTTGCGCTTTTCCGCTTCCTTCCTGGACAGCGGCTTGATACTAAGCACGTATTGACTGTCTGTCTGGTAAGCCAGGTAATCAAAATCACCCGTGGTCTTGATCGTCAGCGTGGCGCCGCGCTCTGTCGTATTAACATCCACGCTGTCGACCGGAGTGGCAAAGTCCGTGACATCATAGCGGCGCATCAGGCGCTCAGCCACAGTGGTATCGAGGAACTGCACCTTCACATCACCGGCCTCACTGAACACGTTGACATCCACAGAAGGATCGGTCAGCTCCAGTGTGAGCCGCCCCTCCCCATCTCCGCTGCGCTGGAATTGCAGGTCGCTGATCTCAGATTTTACTTCGGCGACCGGCACTACAGCGGTATCAATACGGTGAGGGTCGGTAGTCTGCTTCACGTAGTCAGTGTCTTCCTGGCCAACCAGGAGGTACAGGCTATTGCCCTCTACGCGAGTCTCGTAGGGTACCAGTTTGACCAGATTGACCACCAGACGGGTGCGATCACCAGACTCCAACACCACCGCCCCGGTGGCATTGCCGTAGGGCAGTGAAAATCGCTTGCGTTCCAGAGCGCTGGTTGTGTCGGGAAAATCAATAGCGATCCGTGCGGGCTTCTCTATAGAGTAGGTTTTAATCTCCGGCGGCGCCTCATTGAACTCTACCCGAACCTCAAATTTACTGCCCGGCCGGGAACTGAACTCGATATCCGTCACTGTTGGTGCAGCCTGTACCACGCCCGCCAACAAACTCACCGTCAGTCCGGCGGCTGCGGTACGCAACCAATTTCCCAAGCTGTAATTTCTTTTCCCCACGGCCTTTGTCCCCAAATATTGTTTTTTACTTGTCATGGTTAACACCCACGGCGTCGGCTTATATGCCGCTTAATTTAATTGTACGTGGGCGCTCGACCCAGCCATCCTCGGTACCGTCACTCACTATCTCGACGACCGCCACATAGGTATCGGTCATCTCTACTATTTTACCGTGGTGACGACCCAGGAAATTCCCCGCCGCAACCCGGTGCACGCCGCCCCCCGGGTCTTTGATCAATGTCCAGTTGGCCTCCCCGCGCTCCAGGGTGCCCACCATTCGCAGGGAATCAAAAGTGAATTGCTCCAAAAACTCCTTGGCACGCGTATTGTCGGGCTTAACGGCACTGATAGCTTGCAATTGAGCTATCTCCCGCACCTCGATGGGTCGGTCAAACGGGCTGCGCAAGGTGGTGGCGCTGTAGGCGAACGCCTCATACGCCTTGAAGGTCGGTATGGGGGCGATAATACCCCCCGGGCGAGCGCGCTTTTCCGCCATAAAACTGTCCAGATCGGAAAAATCACTACCGCCACAGGCGACCAGCAGGAAAGCTGAAACCAAAATCGTTATACATGTACGAGGGAAACGGTTCATGGCTAAGTGTCCCCGTCCTTATATCGATAGGTCTTGGCAATAATATTCATCTTCAGGCTATTGGCGTTGTTGCCTTTCGCCGAAATATTAAAGTCGTGAAGGGTAACAATGCGCGGCAGACCCGCCATGCCACTGATAAAGGCCCCGAGATCGTGGTAGGAACCGGTCGCATTTATTGCAATGGGCAGCTCTACGTAAAACTCCCGGGACTGCTCTTTCCTTAAGTCTATGCTCGCAATATCCAAACCATTGAGCAGGCCTTTATTGGTGATGTCCTCCAGCAAGCCAGGCACTTCGGTAGCACTGGGCAACTGGCTGACCAGTGCGCCAAAAGACTCTTCCATCTCTACCATCTGCTGTCGGTAGGCATCGAGGTTGGCCGCCTGGAAAGCTTTCTTCTCAAAATCTTTCTTCAGCGTTATTTCCTTGGCTTCTATTTTAGCCAGCTCCAGCTGCAAATCTTTAACGTGATAGTAGTAGCCCCCCACCACCACGGCAGCCAGCAGTACCGCCCAGATGAACAGCTTTATCGGCGTAGGCCATGACCCAACGCTGTCAAAGTCGAGGCTGCTAATATCAAATTCGCGCAGCGAGCGCATTGTCCCTTCAAATGCCATCGCTTATCCCTCCGCGGCTTCGTCACCGGTCTTCGGTAACTGTAGTTTCACGGTCAGGTTGAACGTGGTTGCCTGATCCCCGTACTTTGGCGCCGCCTGCACCTTATCCAGGTTTGGATTCGCCAGCCAATCCGAAGCATCCAGGCGCCGCATCAGGCTTGAAACCCGGTTATTGGACTCGGCGATGCCGCTAATGGATATTGTCTTAGCCTTGGTGCTCAGCTTGGTGTAAAACACACCGTCCGGCACGGTGCGCACCAACTGGTCCAGCACGCGCACGATGATCGGCCGGTTACCCTGCAACTCCTGAATAACCCGCATGCGGTCCAGTAATTGGTTGCGCCGCTTCTGCAGATCGCGGATTTCCGCTACCTGCTTGTCCAATACCTTGATATTTTCGGTCAGGTACTGGTTACGTGCATTCTGAGTATCGATCTGGCCATTGACGATGCGGTCAGCCAACAACACCAGGCCAGCCCCCGCAGCGAGGACAAATACCAGACTGGTAAGAAATTGCTTCTTGAGCTCCTGGCGTCGCTCTTCTCGCCACGGTAGTAGATTGATCTGTGCCATCAGTCAAAACTCCGTAAGGCCAGGCCACAGGCAATCATCAATGCCGGCGCGTCGCTGCTGAGCGCCACCGCATTGACCCGGGAAGATATAGACATTTCGGCAAACGGGTTTGCCACCGTGGTAGGAGTACCCAATTTCTCTTGCACCAGACCCGACAGACCCTCCATGGAGGAAACGCCACCGGCAAGAATAATGTAATCCACATCGTTGTATTGACTGGAGGAGAAAAAGAACTGCAACGACCGGGCAACCTGCTGCACAACCGCGTCCTTAAAGGGTTCAAGCACCTCAAGCTCATAATCATCAGGGAGTCCGCCCTGCTTTTTGGCCAGGCCAGCTTCCTCCAGCGGCAAACCATAGCGCCGCATGATTTCATCGGTTAGCTGCTTGCCCCCAAACAACTGCTCACGGGTGTAAATGGTCTGGCTGTTATTGAGCACACTCAGGGTGGTCATAGTGGCGCCGATGTCCACCACGGCAACCGTGCTGTCTTCATCCAATGCCAGCTGGTGGCGGACCAGCGAGAAGGCACGCTCCATCGCATAGGCTTCAACATCCATAATCCGGGATGTCAGGTCAGAGCCCTCTATGGCCTCGACCCGTGCGTCAATAGTCTCCCTCCGACAGGCGGCCAGCAACACTTCAACCTGATTGTCCCGCTCCGGGGAAGGTCCCTGAATTTCGAAGTCTATGGCCACCTCTTCCAGCGGGTAGGGGATATATTGATCCGCCTCAAGGGTGAGTTGGGTCTCCATATCGTCCTCGCTCAATCCGTCCGGCATATCTATCATCTTGGTGATGACAGAAGAACCGGCCACCGCAGCGGCAACTGTTTTCAGCTTGGTTCTGGATTGGGCCACGACACTGCGAATGGCGTTTGCAACCCCATCCACATCGGTAACGTTCTTCTCGACAACCGCGTCCTGCGGCAGCGAACTCACCGCGTAACTCTCTACGCGGTAACGATCCCCGGAATGGCTCAGCTCCAGCAACTTTACAGTCGTTGAACTAATATCCAGCCCCAAAACAGGTGTCGCTTTTCTTTTCCCTATAAGTCCCAGCAACTTTTTTCCCTATCAGTATCACTAACTTAGGATATTTTTATGCGTTAATACATTAATTAATAGATATAACACAGTCCCAAATATATCAAAACCCAAAAAAGGCTTATAATTACCAAATGAACCATTTTGCCCCCCTGTAAAAGTAATATAAACCACTGTTTTGAAAAGGGATAGATGAAATTCTTACGTTTTTTTTTACGCCTTTCTCTGTTCGGCTCCTGTGGCGCCTTGTGGCTACTCGCTGGCGTCTACCTGTATCTCAGCCCCAACTTGCCCGATGTTGAGACCCTGCGCGATGTAAAGCTGCAAACTCCTATGCGGGTCTACACCAGAGATGGGCAGTTGATCGGCCAGTTCGGCGAACAGAAGCGCAGCCCCCTGCCCTTTAACGCCATACCCGACCAGTTCATCAAGGCCCTGCTGGCGGCGGAGGATGACAGCTTTTTCCGCCACCGCGGCATCGATGTCATGGGGCTGATGCGCGCCGTGTCCGAGCTGGTACTCACTGGCGAGAAGGGCTCCGGCGGCAGCACCCTGACCATGCAGGTAGCACGCAACTATTTCCTGACCCTCGATCGAACCTTCATGCGCAAGTTCAACGAAATCCTGCTGGCTATTGAGATCGAGCGGACATTGGACAAGCAGGAAATCTTTGAACTGTATTTCAATCGCGTTTTCCTGGGCCACCGGGCCTACGGTTTCGAGGCGGCGTCACAAGTCTATTACGGCGTGGGCATCGGCGAACTGGATCTGGCACAGCACGCCATGCTGGCCGGCCTCCCCAAGGCGCCCTCACGCAACAACCCCATCAGCAGGCCAGAAGCGGGGAAACAGCGCCGCAACTGGATTTTGGGTCGTATGCTTGAGCTGGGTTATATCAACAACGGGCAATACAGCACGGCAACACAACAGGCCGTCGTCGCGCGGCACCACGGCGCGCAACTCAGCTTCTCCGCCCACTACGCGGCGGAAATGACACGGCAGCAAATGCTGCAGCGCTACGGCATGGCCGCATATAATGACGGCTATCACGTTTACACCACCATCAACAGTGAGTTGCAGCAGGTCGCACGCATGGCTGTTATCGATGGTCTCATCACCTACGACAAACGGCACGGTTACCGGGGTCCGGAGCGGCAGCTGCCCCAGACCGATGGCGACAACACCGAGCTGTGGCGCGATACACTCGCTGAGACCGCCGTTATCGCCGGGCTGCTACCTGCCGTTGTCACCAAGGTAGAGCAGGACAAAGTTATTTTATTGCTTGCCGATGGTAGCCAACAGGAGCTGTTGTGGGAAAACGGCCTCCGCCAGGCCGCCCCCTACCTCACGGAAAACGCCCGGGGGCGGGGTCCCAAAAACCCGGATGACGTACTGTCTGTGGGTGACCTGATTCGCATCACCCAACAGGACGACGAGTGGCGACTGGCCCAGGTTCCCTCAGTACAGGCCGCCCTGGTATCCCTGGACCCGGATAACGGCGCCATCATCAGTATAGTGGGCGGCCTGGGTTTTGAATTGAGCAAGTTCAACCGGGCCACACAGGCACTAAGGCAGCCCGGCTCCAACTTCAAACCCTTTGTTTACAGTGCCGCACTGGAAGCGGGCTTCACTGCCGCCAGTATCATTAATGATGCTCCCGTGGTCATGGAAGACAGCTCCCTGGAGGACATCTGGCGGCCGGAGAACGATAGCGGAAAATTCTACGGACCAACCCGGCTGCGCTGGGCGCTGACCAAATCCCGCAATCTGGTGTCAATCCGCCTGGTGCAGCAACTGGGCGCCAACACACTGATCGACTATGCGGAACGCTTCGGTTTTGACACCTCCGACTTTACACCTGATCTATCTCTGGCACTGGGCACCCACGCCATGAGCCCACTGGATCTGGCTAGCGCCTATGCCATGCTGGCCAACGGCGGTTACCGCGTGGAACCCTACCTGATTCAACGCATCGACAATCTGGCCGGGGAGACGGTATTTGACGCCAGGCCACTGACCGTATGTCGCGACTGCGAATACGTCGCAGAGCAGGCAGAAACAGGGTCTGAATTGAGTATGGAGCAGATACTCGTCGAGCAAGAACCCGAACAGGACACCCCACCCGTGGCGCCACGGGTCATGGATGAGCGGGTGAACTACATCATCAACAGCATACTCAGGGATGTCATTACCCGGGGTACCGGGCGCCGGGCGCTGGTACTGGAACGCGGTGATATCGGTGGCAAGACCGGCACCACCAACGGCCCTATGGACGCCTGGTTTTCCGGTTTTAGCCGGGATGTGATCACTTCTACCTGGGTTGGCTTTGACAACTACACGCCGCTGGGGCGCAAAGAGTTCGGCGGTACCGCGGCACTACCGATCTGGATCCAGTATATGCGCGAGGCCCTGCGCGACAGCCCCGAGGTAGAACGTCCCCTGCCCGCCGGCATTGTTCATGTCAGGATAGACCCCGATACCGGGCAGCTGGCCAACGCCGGGCAGCGCAACGCAATTTTCGAGTATTTCCGGGAAGAACATGTACCCCGGCGGAATGCACAGGAAGGGGGTCCCGGCTCGGGCAGCCAGGGTACTGATAATCTGGTAAGGGATATCTTTTAACCGCCTCTAATCCAGGCCAGGATTAGAGGGTTGGCTGGTAATCTTGCGGGTAGGGCAGTCGCGCAACGCCACTGTCCACCGCGGCGCGAGCAACCGCCGGGGCAATACGAGCCAGCAGACGGCTGTCCACCGGTTTGGGGATGATATAGCCAGGGCCAAATGCCAGGGAGTCCAGTTCACAGGCGATCAACACCTCATCGGGTACTTCCTCGTGCGCCAGATCACACAGCGCCCACACCGCTGCTATTTTCATCTCCTCATTAATACAGGCAGCCCGTACGTCCAGGGCGCCGCGAAAAATGAAAGGAAAACCCAATACATTGTTTACCTGGTTGGGGTAATCTGAGCGCCCGGTGGCGATTATCAGATCATTTCTTGTGGCCTGCGCCAGTTCCGGCCTGATCTCCGGATCCGGGTTGGAGCAGGCGAATACCACCGGCCTGTCCGCCATGGACAACAGCATCTCCGCGCTCAGCAGATCGGCCCCTGACAGGCCGATGAATACATCCGCACCATTGCAGGCATCGGTCAGGCTGCGCTTGTCGGTGTGATTGGCAAATTCCTGTTTATAGGCGTTTACACCCTCCCGCCCGTCATAGATCACACCGCGACGATCAAGCATAAAGATATTCTCGCGCCTGGCGCCCATGCTTACCAACAGGCGCATGCAGGCAATGGCTGCAGCGCCGGCGCCCAGGCAGGTGATAATCACCTCTTCCAGGCGTTTGCCCTGAATCTCCAGTGCATTGAGCAAACCCGCGGCTGTAACAATGGCGGTACCGTGCTGATCATCGTGGAAAACCGGGATATTGCACTGCTCGATAAGGGCAGCTTCAATTTCAAAACACTCGGGGGCCTTGATATCTTCCAGGTTAATGCCACCAAAGGTGTCGGCAATGCGCGCCACGGTGTCAACAAACTCTCCGGCGTCCTCTGTATTCACCTCAACATCAATGGAATTGATGCCCGCAAAACGCTTGAACAGAAGCGCCTTGCCTTCCATGACCGGCTTACTGGCCAAAGCGCCAAGATTACCCAGGCCCAGCACGGCGGTGCCATTACTGATAACAGCCACCAGGTTGCCCTTGCCGGTATAGCGGTATGCAAGCGCCGGGTCGTTGGCGATTTCCCGGCAGGGTTCCGCCACGCCGGGGCTGTAGGCCAGGGATAAGTCCATCTGGGTCTCTGCAGCTTTGGTGAGCTCTATACTGATTTTCCCCGGTATGGGCTCTGCATGATAGGCCAGGGCGGCTTGTTTCAGATCTGTTGACATGGGGCTGTATGTGCTTTTTGAGGCGCCAGCGAAAAAGGGGCACAGAGGATATATAAAAGACCGGCCGGTAACAAGGCGATTAGTAACGGTTTCGAAGCAGTATCGAATGGGGCTTGCTTGTGGCGAAAGTTGGTGCGTCCCGCTGCGTTCAGTAAACCAACATGGACGGGTGGCCTGTATTCATCATCCACTACCTCAGTCATTTAAAAACCGGTAACCAACAGGCACAAAAAAAGCGCCAACCCGATGAGGGTTTGGCGCTTTCCAGACACCGCGGCAACCCGCAGCATCGTCCTTAATCTAGCGTTTGGTGCTGCGGCTGCCGAATCGCTTGTTGAAACGATCCACGCGACCACCGCTATCTGCAACTTTCTGCTTGCCGGTATAGAACGGGTGACACTGGGAACACACGTCGATATGAAGGTCTTCACACAGGGTCGAGCGAGTCACTAGCTGGTTGCCACAACTACAGGTCACGGTTACTGTCTCGTACTTGGGATGGGTGTCTGCTTTCATAATATAAGCTCCTTGTCCTTGTCATCGGCACCGCCACCCGATCCCTGTCGAGTACCGTGCCTGGCTATGGGAGTTACCCGGCACCCCCTCGGGGCCACCCGGTCAAAAAATAGGCGGGCATCTTACCAGACGCGGCGCGATACGCAAGTACTTGCTACAATGCCGCTCTCCCATCACTTTTCAGCCTGACAAGGGGCGTAATGTCCGTACTTCGCCTCGCAATCCCCTCGCCCCCGCGCCGCGCCTTTGATTACCTGCCCCCCGTCGGCATGAGCGAAGCGCAATTACACGGCCTGCAACCAGGTTCACGCGTACGCGTGCCCTTTGGGCGGCGCGAGGTCACCGGCTACCTGTTGGGGGTGAAGTCAGGCAGTAATGTGCCACAAACATCCCTGAAAGCCGCACTGGCAATTCTTGATCCGACACCATTGGTTAATCCGCGCCTGCTGCAGCTCTGTTACTGGGCGGCAGACTACTATCATCACCCCCTGGGTGAGGTGCTCTCTGTAATTTTTCCGAAACGATTGAGGGAAGGCAAAGCACACCAACCCCTGGGAATCACCCAATGGCAGCTCACCACACACGGACTGGGACTCGCCCCCGATGCCCTGTCGAGATCGCCACGCCAGGCTCAGGCCCTGGCCATGCTGCGCAAGCAGGGAGTTGTAGCAAACGCACAGCTTAAAGACCAGAGGATCAGCCAGGCGGTATTGCGCACCCTGCGGAACAAAGGCCTGATTGAAGAAATCATGGCGCCCAGGCAGGCACAACCGGCCAGCAGCGGACAGGGGCTAAGCCTCAACCCGGAGCAGGCCGTCGTGATCCACGAATTACTAAAAGCCCCTGCAGGGTTTATCTGCCACCTGCTGGAGGGAGTCACCGGCAGTGGTAAAACCGAAATCTATCTGCAGTTGATAGCCGATTGTCTACACCGCGGCAAACAGGCTCTGGTGCTTATCCCCGAAATCGGCCTGACACCCCAGACCCTGAACCGTTTCGAGCAGCGTTTTTGTGCCAATATCGCAGTTTTCCACTCGGGACTGGGCGATGCACAGCGTTATCGTGCCTGGGAAGCGGCTCGTGACGGCAGTGCACATATCATTATCGGCACTCGCTCCGCTATTTTTACACCCCTGCGCAACCCCGGCCTGATCATTGTGGACGAAGAGCACGATGGCTCCTACAAACAACAGGACGGATTTCGCTACAACGCCCGGGATGTGGCGGTCAAACGAGCCCAGTTGGAAGCCTGCCCGGTACTGCTGGGTAGCGCCACGCCTTCGCTGGAGAGCATTCACAACGCCCTTGCCGGGCGCTACCGGCACCACCAACTCACGCAGCGCGCCGGCAGTAGCCGTATGCCCACTATCAAGGCGCTTGATGTGCGCCGCCAAGCATTACAGGCAGGTCTGTCCGCAGAGCTGCTAGCCACCGTAAAAGACACGCTCGAATCTGGTCAGCAGGCCTTATTATTCCTCAATCGCCGCGGTTACGCCCCGACCCTGCAGTGCCACGATTGTGGCTGGATAGCCGAATGTGAGGCCTGTGACGCTCGCCTTACCGTCCACCGTCGCCTGCGCCGGCTGCGCTGCCATCACTGCGGTGCCTCCCGGGGCCTGCCCCGGCAGTGTCTCCACTGCCACAGCAACAACTTGCTGGCAGCCGGCCTGGGTACCGAGCAAACCGAGGAGTTCCTGCGAGAACAGTTTAGCCAATGGCCGGTTTTTCGTGTGGACAGCGACTCCATGCAGGGCAAGAACGCGATGCGGGATCTGGTAGCAGAAATTAATAAGGGCGAACCCTGCATCCTGCTGGGGACCCAGATGCTCACCAAGGGCCACCATTTCCCTGGTGTGAACCTGGTAGCGGTTATCGATACCGACGCCATGCTGTTCAGCGCCGATTTCCGCGGTGAAGAACGCATGGCGCAACTACTGACCCAGGTGGCAGGCCGGGCCGGTCGCGCCGATTTGCCCGGGAGCGTCATTCTGCAAACTCACTACCCGGATCACCCCCTCCTGCAAGCCATGCTGAACTCCAGTTATGCACAACAGGCCCGGGAACAACTGTCCCGCAGGCAGGTAACGGGCATGCCCCCGGTCGGGCAGCTGGTGATTTTGCGTACCGACTGCCCCGACGCACAGTGCGGTGAGCTGTTCCTGCAGGGTCTTCGCGACCAGACTGCCGCCGGTCTGCCCGCCGGGGTCACGATGATCGGGCCGCTGCCTTCACCAATGCAGCGCCGGGCCGGCAAATTCCGCAGCCAGCTACTGCTGACTACCCCCAATCGCAGAACGGCGCAGGCCGCCGCCAGCCTGCTGGTGGCTGTCGCCGAAACCCTGCCCGCCAGGCGTGGTTTGAAGTGGTCCATAGACATCGACCCACAGGACGTCTATTAATAGCCCAGGTTATCAGCAGCCTGTGTTAGCAACAGCCTGTTGAGGTCGGGCCCGGTTATGAGGATAATATGCCGCGCCAGGCTGAACGAGCCTTGTGCAATTATTGAATCGACAGTAGTAACCTATTGAAGCAAACCAGGTATAGCCCCCGACAATGAAGGAAGAACTTACCCGGCTGATCCAACAAGCGCTGGACTCGCTGGTTGCACAGGGCCAATTGCCTGGCGACATCGCACCACAGGTGCAGATCGAGCGCACTCGCGACACCGGTCACGGCGATCTGGCCTGTAATATCGCCCTCACACTGGCCAAGCCCACCCGCAAGAATCCACGGGAGCTTGCCACAATGATTTGCGATGCCCTGCCAGCCGCCTCACTGGTGGCACGCACCGAAATCGCCGGTCCCGGTTTCATTAATTTTTTCCTGTCCGAGCGCAGCAGCCAGGCCGTAGTGCGCAACATCCTGGAACAAGGGGAGACCTTCGGTAGGTGCAATGAGGGTCGTGGGCGTAAGGTGCAGGTGGAATTCGTCTCAGCCAACCCCACTGGCCCCCTACATGTGGGCCACGGCCGCGGTGCCGCGGTGGGAGATAGTCTCTGCCGCCTGCTGGCGGCCACCGGTTGGGATGTCTCCAGCGAGTTCTATTACAATGACGCAGGCGCCCAGATAGATAACCTGGCCCAGTCAGTGCAGGCCCGCTGCAAGGGTCTGGGCCCCGAAGACTCTACATGGCCGCAGGACGGTTACCGCGGCGACTACATTGTGGAACTGGCCCAGGCCTACCTACGCGGCGATAAGGTGGACGCCCAGGACCAGCACGTGCTCAGCTCTGGCGACCCCGACAACCTGGAAGACATCCGTAAGTTCGCAGTCGCCTACCTGCGACGTGAACAGGATCTGGACCTGCAGGCCTTCGCCGTACATTTCGACCTGTACTTTCTCGAGTCTTCCCTTTACCAGGACGGTGAGGTGGAAGCCACTGTGCAACGCCTGATCACACAGGGTCATACCTATGAGAAGGACGATGCCCTGTGGCTGCGCACCACCGATTTCGGTGACGACAAGGACCGGGTCATGCGCAAGAGCGACGGTGGATACACCTATTTCCTGCCGGATGTGGCCTACCACCTGAACAAGTGGCGGCGCGGGTTTGAGCACGTTATCAACGAACAGGGCGCAGACCACCACAGCACGGTGACCCGGGTAAGGGCAGGCCTGCAGGCTCTGGAACAGGATATCCCCAGGGGCTGGCCCGACTATGTCCTGCACCAGATGGTCACTGTCATGCGCGACGGCCAGGAGGTCAAACTATCCAAGCGCGCCGGCAGCTATGTCACCCTGCGGGACCTGATCGATGAGGTTGGCCGGGACGCGACCCGTTATTTCCTGGCCGCCCGAGCACCCAGTTCCCAGCTCACTTTTGATATTGACCTGGCCCTGTCCCAGAGCAACGATAACCCGGTGTACTACATTCAGTACGCTCACGCGAGAGTCTGCAGCATCATGCGCAAACTGGCGCAGCGGGGCTGGGAGTGGCATGCGGAGGATGCGCTGCAACACCTGGGGCAATTAGTCCAGGAGCAGGAAAAAGCGCTGCTGCGCCGACTGGATCACTACCCGGAAGTTGTAGCCAGCGCCGCGATAAACAGCGAACCTCACACAGTAGCTACCTACCTGCGGGAACTGGCCGGCGATTTCCACACCTGGTACAACGCCCACAAAACACTGGTTGAAGACCAACCCCTGCGCGATGCCCGGCTGGCCCTGAGCGAAGCCGTGCGGCAGGTTATATGTAATGGGCTTGCGTTGCTGGGCGTATCCGCACCGGAGGCCATGTAGCCCATGGCCCAGGACTTCGCCAAACGCAAGCGGGTGGCAAGCGGCAAAAATACTCCCGCCCGCAGAAAACAACCCCAGCGCAGGTCCGGTGGTAGACAATCGCCGAAGCCCACGGGCAGCGGCTGGCGCTGGTATGGGGCGGGGGTGCTAACCGGGGTTTTCCTCAGTTTCCTGTTGTACCTGGGCTCCTTGCCCACCCCCGACGGCACAACACAAGAGGCAACCGGTGGACCCCAGGCGGAAGCACAGCCCCCCAAGCCCCGCTTTGACTTCTATACCATGCTGCCTGGCCAGACCGCGGATGTTGAGGTGGAACCAGCACCCGAGGTGGTCAAGCCCAGAAGCACTAATACCCCAGGCGATTACTACCTGTTACAGACAGGGTCTTTCCGGCAGCGGGAAGACGCCGACCGACGCCGGGCAGAGCTACTACTACTGGGCCTGACCCCCGTGGTGGAGGAAACCAACGGTGATAACGGCCGCTGGTACCGGGTGTACGTTGGCCCCTTCGAAACCCACTCGGAAATGGCCAAGGCCCGCAGCCTTACCGCCAACCAGAATATTGACACTCTGCTGCTGAAACGCAGCAAACCCTGAAATCTGGCGTGGCCACTTGAATTCCGTGGCCGCCACCCCATATCTGTCAGATCAGGGCGAACTCAATCAGGTTTAACAAGCCCTGGAGCAGGAGACCCAGCTTGGAACAGTTCAGAGGTACGACCATTCTTTGTGTGCGCCGCGGCAACAGCGTAGTCGTTGGCGGCGATGGGCAGGTGTCCATGGGCAATACGGTGATGAAGGGCAATGCCCGCAAGGTACGGCGCCTCTGCCAGGACAAGGTTCTGGCGGGATTCGCCGGCGGTACCGCCGATGCTTTCACCCTGTTCGAACTGTTCGAGGCGCAACTGGACAAACATCAGGGTAATTTGGTGCGCGCCGCAGTGGAATTGGCCAAGGCCTGGCGCTCCGAGCGCGCCCTGCGGCAACTTGAAGCACTATTGTCCGTGGCGGACAAGGATACCTCCCTCGTCATCAGCGGCAATGGAGACGTTATCGAACCAGAAGACAACCTGATAGCCATTGGCTCAGGCGGACCCTTTGCCCAGGCCGCAGCCCGCGCCCTGCTCGATAACACGGAACTGGACGCTCGCACTATTGTAGAGAAAGGTCTGGGTATCGCCGCTGATATCTGCATTTACACCAATCACAATCGAACCATAGAAGAACTGGAATTTTAGGTGACGAGGTACACCAGTATGTCTAGTATGACTCCCCGCGAGATCGTTCACGAGCTCGACAAACATATCATCGGCCAGGACGAGGCCAAGCGCGCCGTGGCCATCGCCCTGCGCAACCGTTGGCGTCGCATGCAACTGCCCGAGGAGTTGCGCGCTGAGATCACCCCCAAGAACATCCTGATGATCGGTCCCACCGGCGTGGGCAAAACCGAAATCGCCCGCCGTTTGGCCAAACTAGCCAATGCGCCCTTCGTCAAAGTAGAAGCTACCAAGTTTACCGAGGTGGGCTATGTCGGTCGCGATGTGGAGTCCATTGTCCGCGACCTGGCCGATGTGGCGGTAAAAATGTATCGTGAACAAGAGAAGACCAGGGTGCGCTTTCGGGCGGAGGAAGCGGCAGAAGAGCGTGTCCTGGATATACTCTTGCCCCCGGCGCGCGACACAGAAACCGATTCATCATCCGCCACCCGTCAACTGCTGCGAAAAAAGCTGCGTGAAGGTAATCTCGACGACAAGGAAATTGAAGTAGAAATCAGCGCCAGCGCCCCTGGCATGGAGATTATGGCGCCACCCGGTATGGAGGAAATGACCAACCAACTGCAGAGCATGTTCTCCAATATGTCCAGAACCCAGAGCAAGACCCAGAAAATGCCGGTCAAGGCCGCTTTTGAAGCACTGTGCGACGAAGAAGCCGGCAAAATAGTCAACGAGGAAGAGCTCAAGCAAAAGGCCATTGAGGCCGCCGAACAAAACGGCATCGTTTTCCTGGATGAATTGGACAAGGTGGCCAAGCGTGCCGAAGGGGCCGGGGCTGACGTTTCCCGCGAGGGCGTACAGCGCGATTTATTGCCCCTGATCGAGGGCTCCACTGTCAGCACCAAGCACGGTATGATCAAGACCGACCATATCCTGTTTATCGCCTCTGGCGCCTTCCACCTGGCCAAGCCCTCGGATTTGATTCCCGAGCTGCAGGGTCGCCTGCCCATTCGCGTAGAGCTGGCCGCACTGACACCTGAAGATTTCGAGCGCATTCTCACGGAGCCCGATGCTTCCCTGACCGAGCAATACCAGGCCCTGCTGGCTACCGAAGGACTACAGGTCCAATTCAGCGAGGACGGCCTGCGCCGCATCGCCGAAACCGCCTGGCAGGTGAACGAAAGAACCGAGAATATCGGTGCTCGCCGACTGCACACAGTGATGGAGCGTCTGCTGGAAGAAACGTCCTTCACCGCGGCCGATGCCGGCCTGCAGGATGAGCCCCTGCTAGTGGACGCCGCCTACGTGGATTCCCAGTTGCAGGAGCTTAGTTCAAATGAAGACCTATCCCGCTTTATTCTGTAACTGGCCATGAGCGAACAGGAAAGGCCAGTCAGCATCGCACTACATACCCGATCCAGGG
>QNFS01000012.1 GCA_003646415.1 Gammaproteobacteria bacterium | reverse complement strand
CCTGTCCCGCTGGCGCCGCTGGTGGCAAGAGGCGTTTCCGGTTTCTCGCTGCTGGCGGGCCGAGCAAGGTCACTTCATTCCCCCTGTTGCTGTGAACCAACTACCGGGTGCCCTGCTGGGTCGATTCACTGGTACGACACTCCCTCAACGTCTTCGCCAGATGCTGTTGCTCATCTGCCCGGTGAGCACGGCCTGGTCAGATTCTCTGCGGAGGGAGGTTGCCCCGCCGAAGATGTGATCGCCTTCCAGTTGCCCACGGACAGGATCATGGGGATTATGAACTACACCAGTGGTATGGGGGATACCGGGGAGACCTATCTTGTGGGTCAGGACTATCTGATGCGCAGCGATTCCCGCTTCAGCGATGAGTCCACCGTATTATCGCAAGTCGTCCAGACGCCCACCGTGGACCTGGCTCTCGCCGGGAAGCAGGGCGTCAAATTTATCCAGGACTATCGTAATGTGGAGGTCATGTCGGTTTACCTGCCAATACAGATGGGGGACACCCGTTGGGCGGTTATGGCCGAGATTGACCGGGATGAAATCGAGGAGGGGGCGGCACGGGAGCGGCCCGCCCTGGCCGGTGTATTATTCTTTGTATATGGGCTGTCACTGTGGTCGGTGTGGTACTGGCGGGGTAGGCAGTTGCCACAGGACGGTGTGCAATTGACGGGTCTGGATTTCTCGGAAGGTGGTGATGGCGGTGGCGGACTTGATGGTTAGTGTACGTGTTCCGTGTGCTTGTTTATCATCCAGGTTGGCGAGGCTATAACAGGTGTGCTGCGCCTTATGACACACCAGCCAGGCCCAATTTCGGATCACCGCTTGCAGTGAAAGGTGGTTTGACGCACAATACGCGCCGCCTGCACCGCTGGTGCAGCTGCTGTGGCGCCCCAGGCGGTCCCTCCGCAATGATAGATAGTGAAGTCCGCCAGGCCCGGAAGGGAGCAACGGTAATTATCGAATCGTGTGCCGGGGTGTGGCTGTCTGGGTCGCCTCCATTAGCCCCTGGCGGTAGCATATTCCTGGTGTGGTGCTTTATACTTGGAACAATAGCCAACTATAAAAATACCAGATGAAACCTGCACTTGTTCTTTCCGGGGGCGGCGCTCGAGGCGCTTATCAGGTGGGTGTGCTCAAAGCCATTGCCGATTTGCACGCAAAGAATGCCCACAATCCATTTTCCATTATCAGTGGAACTTCCGCCGGCGCTGTCAATGCGGTGGCCCTGGCCGCATCGGCGAATAATTTTCGCCTGGCGGTTAAGAAAGTCGAGAAGATCTGGAGTTCACTACACGTTGAACAAGTCTATAAGGCCGGGAGCTGGGATTTGCTCAGTGGCTTGGGACGCCTGCTGGGCTCGTTGTTCAATCAGGGTGTTGGCCGAACTCGCCCGCTGTCGTTGCTCAACAACGACCCGCTGCGAGATTTGTTAAATCAATCGATTCAATTCAGGAATATCCAGAAACGGATTGATCAGGGTTACCTGGATGCGGTAGGCGTATCGGCCACAGGGTACACCTCCGGGGAGAGTGTCACGTTTTTTCAGGGTCGTCCCGGAATGGAAAAATGGCGTAATGGGCGTAGCGTGGGCGTCCCTGCCAGCTTGAATGTCAGCCATATACTGGGCTCTTCGGCGATCCCCGCTCTGCTGCCCGCTGAAAAAATCAGCCGGGAATATTTCGGTGATGGCGCACTGCGTCAACTTGCGCCAATAAGCCCTGTTATTCGCCTGGGCGCGGATCGTGTGTTAGTCATCGGCGTGAGCGGCAACGCCACTTATGTGCCACGGCGAGAGCAGGAAATGCATTCCCCGTCACTGGCACAAATGATGGGTCATATTTTCAATAGTGCGTTTGTTGATAGTCTGGAGCATGATATCGATACGCTGGTCACAGTGAATGATCTTGTCGCTTATGGTCAAAACGAAAGCCCTCACAGTCCGCCAGGGGATATGCGCACCATCGATTTATTGGTGATTTACCCGAGTATGGAATTCGACGAGATAGCGGCAAAACACGTCAATGATTTACCGCGGGCGATGCGGGTTGCGATGAAGGTTATAGGAGCGACAGAAAGAGGGGGCGGCGCCAGTCTGGCGAGTTATTTATTGTTTGAAGAAGCGTTTTGTAACGAGTTGATTGACTGTGGTTATCGTGATGCCATGGCTCAACGTGAAAGTATTCTGGAGTTTTTTAATCCAACCCTGATTGCACCGTATAGCTAAGCCACACCCGGCTGGTGTATCCTAGCTTTCTTTCTATGTTGTAAGGCAATCCATTCATGTCCTATCAGGTGCTGGCACGCAAGTGGCGACCCAGGAGTTTCCGGGAGATGGTCGGTCAGGAGCATGTGCTGCAGGCACTGGTGAATGCCCTGGACCACGACCGGCTGCACCACGCCTACCTGTTTACGGGCACCCGGGGTGTCGGCAAGACCACCATCGCCAGAATTTTGGCCAAATGCCTCAATTGTGAGCAGGGTGTGAGCTCCGAACCCTGCGGTGAGTGCTCTTCCTGCCTGGA
Source organism: Gammaproteobacteria bacterium (assembly GCA_003646415.1). Taxonomy (GTDB): domain Bacteria; phylum Pseudomonadota; class Gammaproteobacteria; order Pseudomonadales; family Halieaceae; genus JBALVO01. The sequence goes on along the minus strand of QNFS01000012.1, from coordinate 24,505 downwards.
AATTGCCGAGGGGCGCAGTGTGGACCTGCTGGAGGTGGACGCCGCATCGCGCACCAAGGTGGAGGATACCCGCGAGCTGCTGGAGAACGTGCAGTACGCGCCCAGCCACTCGCGCTATAAGGTGTACCTGATAGATGAGGTGCATATGCTGTCCACCCACAGTTTCAATGCGCTGCTCAAGACCCTGGAGGAGCCGCCACCTCATGTCAAATTCCTGCTGGCCACCACAGATCCGCAGAAATTGCCGGCCACCGTGCTGTCGCGCTGCCTGCAGTTCAATCTGAAGAATATGCCGCCGGAGCAGATTGTCGGGCATCTGGGTACGGTACTGGAGCAGGAGATGGTCAGTTTCGAAGAGCCCGCCCTGTGGCTGCTCGGTCGGGCCGCCGCCGGGAGTATGCGCGATGCCCTGAGTCTTACCGACCAGGCGATTTCCTTTGGCTCCGGTAAAGTCAATGAAGCGGATGTGCGCAGCATGCTCGGCAGTGTGGATCTCAGCTTTATTTATCAGCTGTTAGAGACCCTCTGTGAAGGGGAGCCGACGAAGCTGCTGGATGTTGTCGCGCACATGGGTGAGCACGCACCGGATTTCGAGGGGGGACTGGATGAGCTTCTCTCACTGATCCACCGGGTGGCCATGGCCCAGGTGGTGCCCGACGCTATTGATAACAGTTGGGGCGATGCGCAGCGGGTAGGGGAGATCGCCCGCGCTATAACCGCCGAGGATGCCCAGTTGTTCTACCAGATAGCGCTGAATGGCAAGCGGGATATAGGCCTGGCGCCCGATCCACGCGGTGGCTTTGAAATGATCCTGCTGCGCATGCTGGCATTTCGTCCTGTGGCGGTCATTGACGACAGTCTGGGGCCAGAGGATTTGCAGCCAGTGGCGCAGTCGAATCAGCCCAGCGCCGCGGTGGAGGTCGGTACCCAGGCAAAAAAGCTCCATGAGGCGCCGCGGCCCGCGGTAGTTCCGGTCGAACTCATGCCGGTTGAGCCTATGCCGGTTGAAGCAGCAGCGCTTGAATCTACACCAGTAATGCCCGCTGGAGCCGTCGCACTGGTTGATCTCATTCCGGCAAACTGGCCCCAATTGCTGGAGTCGCTGGGCCTGGTCGGTATTGTCTACAATATCGCCTCCCACTGTGACCTGCGCAGTGTTGACAATGGCACCCTGGAATTTTTCCTGGACACAGGCAACGCCTCGTTGTTTAACGACAGCCACAATGACAAGATACGGTTGGCGCTGGAAAACTACTTTGGGCACCCGCTGTCAGTGCGTATCGTCCCGGGGGACGTACAACGGGAGACTCCGGCCATGCGTAAGGCGCGCCTGGCACAGGAGAGACAAAAGCAAGCGATCGCGTCCATTGAGGGTGACCCGCGATTGCAGAAGCTGATCGCACGTTTCGACGGGGAACTGGACCGAGCGTCCATTGTTCCGACGGATCTTTGAAGTTTAAAGAGAAATATTGAGGAATAAAGATGAAGGGAAGTATTTCAGACCTGATGCAGCAGGCGCAGAAAATGCAGGCCGATATGCAAAAGGCGCAGGAAGAACTGGCTCACGCTGAGGTATGCGGTGAATCCGGCGCCGGGCTGGTCACTGTGATCATGACCGGGCGACACGATGTCAAGCGGGTATCGATAGATGATGCCGTGCTCAGCGAAGACAAAGAGGTGTTGGAAGATCTGCTGGCCGCGGCGGTCAATGACGCGGTGCGTAAAGTTGAGGCCCACAACCGGGATGCCATGTCAGGACTAGCCTCGGGTCTTAATCTCCCCGCCGGTTTCAAGATGCCATTTTAATCCTCTCGCTGTAGCCCCCATGAATTTTAGCCCCGCGATACAAAACCTGATCGAGGCTCTGCGCTGTCTGCCGGGCGTCGGCCCCAAATCGGCCCAGCGTATGACCCTGCACCTGCTGGAGCGGGACAGGGAGGGGGCCGTGGCCTTGTCTGCGGCCCTGCGCGAGGCGGTCGAGCGGGTGGGTCACTGCAACCGTTGCCGCAACTTTACCGAGCTCGATATCTGTGAAATCTGCTCCAATCCAAAGCGTGATGTGACGACCATTTGCGTTGTAGAGACGCCTGGCGACGTGCTGGCAGTGGAGTCAAGTGGCAGCTTTGCCGGTATTTATTTCGTATTGATGGGGCACTTGTCGCCTATTGACGGTATTGGCCCGGGGGAGATTGGCCTGGAGGAATTGCACCAACGCATTATCGATGAGGGTATACAGGAAGTAATTGTGGCCACCAATCCAACAGTGGAGGGCGAGGCCACCGCTTACTATCTTACTGACATGCTGCGGGACCAGGGTGTCAGTGTGTCACGCATTGCCCACGGTGTGCCTCTGGGTGGTGAACTGGAGTATGTGGACGGCTCCACCCTGGCCCACGCCCTGTCCGGGCGGCGGCCGATGGAGCAATAGTTTATGGATTGGCAGCTTATCGAGTCGGATGAGGCTCTACAGCGGGTATTGGTGCAGGGCGCGGGCAGTGAGGCGGTGATCGTCGATACCGAGTTTATGCGTCGCAACACCTTTTATCCGCAGGTTGCCCTGGTGCAGATTTGTTTTGCCAGGGAGGGGGTGGGGGGCAATACGGCCTGGTTGATCGACCCGCTTACCATCGAAGACACTGCCCCGCTTGTCGCTCTTTTCACTGACCCCGCTGTGGTCAAGGTGCTGCATTCAGCCAGTGAGGACATGGAAGTATTCCAGAAATGGCTGGGCGTGTTACCCCAGCCATTGTTCGATACACAGCGTGCGGCGGCCATGGTTGGCCGAGGCTTTGGCCTGGGCTACCGCGCCCTGGTTCATGCGATCTGTGATATAGATTTGCCCAAAGGGGAAACCCGCTCCGACTGGTTGCAAAGGCCCCTGAGTGAATCACAGTGTGAATATGCGGCTCTGGATGTGGCCTGGCTACTGCCGGTATGGCGGGAACTGGATGAACAGTGTGCGCAGCAGGGCAAGCGGGACTGGGTACTGGCCGATGGCCGTGATGCCATGGGTGCTCTGGGTGCCGCCGTTATTGACTACCACAAACGGATCAAGACAGCCTGGAAGTTGAACCCCCGCCAACTGGGTTCTCTAGCGGCGATCTGTGACTGGCGGGAGCAAACCGCACGCAGCAGGGACAAGCCGCGCAGCTGGATTATTGATGACAAGGCCTGCCTGACACTGGCCCAGGAGGATCCGCAGAACTGGTCTGAGTTGAAAACCCGGGTCGACTTACCACCGCCGGCCCTGCGCCGCTACGGGGAGGGGTTACTGGACGTATTGGCTGCACAGCGCACCATGCCTGAAGACGAGTTGCCGCAAGCCCTGCCTGGACCACTGGATGCCGGGCAGCGTGACCAGGTGAAAAAGCTCAAGGCCAGGGTCCGCGTTATTGCCCAGGGGCTGGCTCTGGCGCCGGAGATCTTGTTGCAAAGCAAGGATTATGAGTTACTGTTACGTGAGGCTGCAGGGGCGGCATTCAGTGCACCTGTCCACTGGCAGGGCTGGCGCAACGACATTGTCATAGGGCCGCTGCGGCGATCACTGACCGGAGCCATGCAATGAAATTGCTGTGCCAGGTATTCAAAAGCCCGCGCAAGCAGGAGATGTACCTGTATGTGGATAAAGCGCGTGGATTGGTGGATGTGCCTGAAGTTTTGATGAGCCAGTTCGGCGAGCCGCAGGCCGTGATGACCCTGATACTGGACCCACAGCGCAAATTGGCCAGGGTTGACACCGCCGAGGTGTTGGTGAATATCACCGAAAAGGGCTATTTCCTGCAGATGCCGCCCACGGCCGCACAGCTGTTGCGTCGAGACGGATCCGGTGGCTGACTGGTGGCAAGACAAGCCACTGGCTGAACTCAGCGAGGCGCAGTGGGAGGCCCTGTGTGACGGTTGCGCCAAGTGTTGTCTGCACAAACTGGAAGATGAAGAAAGTGGTGAGGTGTTCTACACCAAGGTTCGCTGTCGCTACCTGGACGAACAAACCTGCCGCTGCACCGACTATGCCCATCGTTCCGTGCTGGTACCCAGTTGCATACCGCTACGGTCAGGTGAGGTTCGTGCCCTGGACTGGTTGCCCAGCACCTGTGCCTATCGCCTGCGCGCCAACAGGCAGCCGCTGCCAGATTGGCACCCACTGGTGAGCGGTGATGCCAGTACCGTGCATCAGGCCTGGATATCCATTCGCGGTCGCGCCATTTCAGATGAATATGTTCACCCTGACGGTTTCGACGAATACGTCGTACACTGGGTCGAATAGGAGAGAGTCAGTGCTAAGTGAAAGTTCCTACCATTTTGCTATCTATGCCTATGTCGGCGCCGCTTGCGTCATGTTGCTGTACCTGGCCTGGTGGCTGGGACGGCACTGGGGTGCGCCCCGGGTGGCCCTGGTGGTTTTGCTGGGTGCCGCGCTGCTGCTTACGCCGGCCTATCCGAAGGAGGGAGTCGATACCTTTGCCCCGGCACTGATAGTCGCTGGTTTTCAGTTGTTGACTGATGGTTATGAGGCCGCCGGGCACGCACTGCGGCCACTGGGCTTTATGTCAGCCCTGGCGGGGGCCCTGGCATTGCTGCTGGGTCTGACAGTGTTGCGCGGTCGCGGTCCGAGAAAGGCCAGGCAGGAGAAGCCGGCGCAGCCTGTCCAGCCATCCTGAGCCGTCGATATTGATAAATGTGGCGTCAATCTGTAATCTGTGCGCCTTTCGTACTGTAAATGAGTGATGAGTAGACTATGAAATTCCAAGGGACTGAACGATACATCGCCACCGATGATTTACGCATGGCGGTCAATGCGGCGGTAACACTGGAGCGCCCGTTATTGATCAAGGGCGAGCCGGGTACCGGTAAGACCATGTTAGCCGAAGAGGTGGCGCTGGGGCTGGATAAACGCCTGATCCAGTGGCATATCAAATCAACCACCAAGGCGCAGCAGGGTCTGTACGAGTACGACGCCGTCTCTCGCCTGCGGGATTCCCAATTAGGTGAGGAAAAGGTTCACGATATCGGCAATTACATCAAGCGTGGCAAGATGTGGGAAGCGTTTGACTCCGATGAGCAAGTGGTGCTGTTGATCGACGAGGTAGACAAGGCTGATATCGAGTTCCCTAACGACCTGTTGGTGGAGCTGGACCGTATGGAGTTCTTCGTTTACGAGACCGGTGAGAGCATAAAGGCCAAGCAGCGCCCCATCATCATCATTACCAGTAACAACGAAAAGGAACTGCCGGACGCCTTTCTGCGTCGTTGTTTTTTCCACTACATCAATTTCCCCGATCGCGACACCATGCGCGAGATTATCGATGTGCATCACCCGGATATCGCAAAGAACCTGGTGCAGGAAGCGATGGAGGTGTTTTTTGATGTGCGGGAAATTCCCGGGCTCAAGAAGAAACCGTCCACTTCAGAGTTGATTGACTGGCTCAAGCTGCTGATGGCGGACGATATCCCCGATGAGATCTTCAAGGAGCGTGATCAAACCAAGGCGATCCCGCCCCTGTACGGCGCCCTGTTGAAGAATGAGCAGGATGTTCATCTGCTGGAACGCCTGGCGTTCATGCATCGTCGCGAGACACGCTAATGCTGATTAACTTCTTTCAAGGTCTCAGAGACGCGGGTGTCCCGGTGACGACCCGGGAACTGCTGGACTTGATGGAAGGCCTGAAGCAGCATATAGCGTTCGCTGATATGAATGAGTTCTACTACTTCAGCCGGGCCTGCATGGTGAAGGATGAAAAGTACTTCGACCGCTTTGATCGGGCCTTCGGGCTGCACTTCAAGGACCTGGAAGCGCTGGATGATGTGATTGAGGCACTGATACCCGACGACTGGCTGCGCTCAGAGTTCCTGAAGAACCTGACCGAAGAGGAAAAGGCCAAGATCGAATCCCTGGGTGGCCTGGAGAAGTTGATCGAGGAGTTCAAGAAGCGCCTGGAAGAACAGAAAAAACGCCACGCGGGCGGCAATAAATGGGTGGGTACCGGTGGTACCTCGCCGTTTGGGCAGGAAGGCTATCATCCTGAGGGGATCAGGGTCGGCCCTAATGGTCGTAACAAGAAAGCGGTGAAGGTCTGGGACAAGCGTGATTTCAAAAACCTGGACGACAGCGTGGAGTTGGGTACCCGCAATATCAAGGTGGCCATGCGCCGCCTGCGAAAATTTGCCCGCACCGGTGCGGCTGATGAACTGGACCTGGACGATACCATCAGCTCTACCGCGCGCAATGCCGGGCTGCTGGATATCAAGATGGTGCCAGAGCGGCACAACGCGGTAAAAGTGCTGTTATTCTTCGATGTGGGCGGCTCCATGGACCCTCATGTGAAGATTTGCGAGGAGCTTTTTTCGGCTGCTCGCACCGAGTTCAAGCACATGGAGTATTTTTACTTCCACAATTTTCTCTACGAAAGCGTGTGGCGTAACAATATCCGCCGTCATAACGAGCGTACCCCCCTGCTGGATATCCTGCACAAGTACAGCCACGATTACAAAGTGGTGTTTGTCGGGGACGCCTCCATGTCACCCTATGAAATTATCCAGGCCGGTGGATCAGTGGAGCACTGGAATGATGAGTCCGGGGAAGTGTGGATGCGGCGTTTGCGGGAAACCTATAACAAGGTCATCTGGCTCAACCCGATACCCGAGGAAGAATGGCAGTACACGCAGTCCGTTACGGTCGCCCACCAGTTAGTGGAAGGGCATATGTACCCACTCACCATCAAAGGCCTGGAAGAGGGTATGTCTTATCTTTCCAGGTAGTTGGAATAGGCGATAAGACTCGCAGTAACTGCCACATTGAGTGATTCCACGCCATGGCTCATGGGAATGCTCAACTCGGTGTCCGCTAAACTACAGACCGCCTTTGATACCCCATCAGTCTCGTTACCCAACACATAGATACAGTGGCCCTGAGGGTGGTGTTGAAACAATGATGCCCGTGCATCCGCCGCCAGGGTGCAGATTTCCATACCCCGTGCCCGGCACCCGCGCAGCGCCTCGGGTAATGCCGGGCACAACAGCAGCGGCGCCCTGTAGAGCGTGCCTGCGCTGGCCTTTATTACCAGTGGACCCAATGCTGCGCTGCCCCTGCGCGACCAGATGATGCCGTCTATTTGCCCCGCGGTGGCGGAGCGTATGATCATACCGAGGTTTTGCGGATTGCTGATGCTATCCAGCGCCAGCAACCGTTGTGGCGGGTGCTCCTGCAGCGCACCCAGGTATTGATCCATAGTCCTGAAAGACCGGCAGACAATATCGACCGCCACGCCCTGGTCCTGTTTGCCGTTTTTCGATAGTCGCGCCAGTTGCTCTCTGCTGTGCTGCTTTATCGGTACGCCCCGAGACTCAGCCTGTTGCCTTATCTGGGTGATGATGCCCGCTTCACGATTACTCTGGGCCAGGTGCAGGGCGTGGCACTGTAAGCTGGTGTCGCGCAGTGCTTCCAGAACAGGTTTGCGACCATACACGGTGAGCACTCGACTGAAGAATGCTTTCTTATCTTCGTAACTGCTTTGCTCAGGCATGGCTTACTGGCGTCCTGAGCGGCATGTAGCGCCTTTATTCGTGCCTGGCCACGCGCACGGCGAGCACATCGCAATGGGCGCCATGCAGGACGCCGTTGGCAGTAGAGCCCAGTAACAGAGCCAGGCCATGGCGGCCATGGCTGCCCACTACAATGAGGTCGGCGCCCAGTTCTTTGGCGGTCGCGTGTATCTCCGCTTCCGGTCTGCCCAGGATGATGTGCTGGTGCTCTTCGTCTATGCCATTGGCCTCGGCAAAGCGCTTCAGTTGTTGGGTTGCCTGCTGGAGGATTTCATCCTGGATGCCGGAAAAATCCATGGGAATATCACCCCCGTAAGCGAAGCTAAGAGGCTCAATAACATGTATCAGGTGCAGTTCCGCATTGTTACTCCTGGCAACGGCATGCCCGCGCTCGGATACCTGCGCAGACTCTTCACTGAGGTCTACCGCGACCAGGATCTTGGTGTACTGGGACATGGTGATACTCCGCCTTAAAAACCGTGTACAGACATTTATAACTTAGAATTTTACCTGATTAATGCCGTTTCGGGTATCTTGGTGTGTGGATCTACACAGAATTGACCTGGATCAGCTAGCCACTTGTGACCTATTTACTGATAATTTTTGTTATTGCCCTGGCCCTGGCGCCACTTTCTCACTTTGTGCCCAGCAAAAGGCAGCGCAAGGTCGTGTGTCTGCGTGAGTATGCTGCTGTACATGGCCTGTTCGTGGAATTTCGCACACTGCCCGGTGTGAAAAGTGGCCGCAAGCCACCCGGCACGGCCGGCGGGGACATTATTTATTATGGCAGGCGCCTGCGACCGCGGCGCGGTGAGCCGGTTGTGAGTGGCAGCTGGATTGCTGAACAGGGGGGTTGGCACAGCCTGGACAGACGACGAGCCCAAATGACGGATTTGCTGCGGCAACTGCCCGCAGGAATCCTCGCAGCCAGTGTCGATGAGGCCAGCTGCGGTATCTATTGGCAGGAACCCGGTTCTGAGGAGGATGTGGAGCGGATCAGACAGGTACTAGAGGCCTGGGCCGAGCAGTTATTAAACTAACAAACAACGATTTTTCTTGACCGCAGAGTGATAGCGACTTATATATGCCACTTTTTTGCGCGCCGGACTGACCGGCGGCCAGTTACTATCGAGTGCATCACAGGAATTTATGGGTAAATCACTAGTCATCGTGGAGTCGCCGGCCAAGGCCAAGACCATCAATAGGTACCTGGGCCCGGATTTTATTGTTAAATCCAGCGTCGGACATATTCGGGACCTGCCTACCGCCGGTAGCGGCACCGGTAAGGCGGACCCCAAGGCGCGTGCGGCACAGGCGGCCAAAACCCGTAAAATGGCCCCGGCCAAAAAGGCGGCCTACAAGAAAAAGAATGCGCGGGAGCAGTTAATCCGGCGCATGGGTATCGACCCGGAGCATGGATGGAAAGCGACTTACGAGATATTGCCGGGCAAGGAAAAAGTCGTCAATGAGCTCAAGAAACTTGCTGCGAACGCCGACACCATCTACCTCGCAACTGACCTCGACCGCGAGGGGGAGGCCATTGCCTGGCACTTGAAGGAAGCCATTGGCGGCGATGACTCACGCTATCAGCGTGTGGTATTCAATGAAATCACCAAGAAGGCCATCACCGAGGCGTTTGAGCATCCCGCACATCTGGACCAGGACAGGGTTAATGCCCAGCAGGCGCGCCGCTTCCTGGATCGGGTGGTGGGTTACATGGTGTCACCGCTGCTGTGGGCAAAGGTGGCCAGGGGGCTGTCTGCCGGTCGTGTGCAATCCGTGGCCGTGCGCCTTATTGTCGAGCGAGAGCGCGAAATAAGGGCCTTTATACCTGAGGAATACTGGGAGGTTTATACCGACCTGGGCACGCGGCAGGGAGAGGAAATACGCTTTGAGGTGCGCAAACACAAGGGTGAGAAATTTCGCCCGGGCGACGAGGCCGGTGCCACGGGGGCCGCCGCCGAATTGCAGGTTTTGCCCTACGCGGTGAGCAAACGCGAGGACAAACCCACCCGTTCAAAAGCGCCGGCGCCTTTTATCACTTCCACCCTGCAGCAGGCGGCCAGCACACGCCTGGGCTACAGCGTGAAGAAAACCATGATGTTGGCCCAGCGCTTGTATGAGGCCGGTTACATTACCTATATGCGTACAGACTCCACTAATCTCAGTGCCGAGGCGGTGGAGTCTTGCCGGGCATATATTGGAAATAATTTTCCAGCCAGTTACCTCCCTGAGAGCCCCAGGCGATTTTCGTCTAAAGAGGGTGCGCAAGAGGCACACGAGGCGATACGACCATCGGATGTGAATGTGCCCCAGGCCGCATTAAAAGGCATGGAGCGAGATGCCGAGCGCCTGTACGAGCTCATCTGGCGCCAGTTTGTGGCCGGCCAGATGCCTGATGCCGAATATACGGCCACCGTGGTAACTGTCACCGCTGGTGACTACCAACTCAATGCCAAGGGGCGCATTATTCGCTTTGACGGTTACACCCGGGTACAGCTGCCAGCAGCCCGCAAGGGCGATGATGCCGTGTTGCCGGAGATGAAAGAAGGCGATTCACTCAAACTGATCAAAGTGGATCCAGTTCAGCATTTTACCAGGCCGGCCCCCCGTTATGGCGAGGCGAGCCTGGTGCGCGAACTGGAAAAGCGCAGTATCGGCCGCCCGTCTACCTATGCCGCCATTATCTCCACAATTCAGGACCGGGGTTATGTCAGGCTGGAAAACAAGCGCTTCTACGCAGAGAAAATGGGCGATATCGTCACCCAGCGCCTGCAGGCCAGCTTCGCTGATTTGCTGGACTACGGCTTTACCGCCTCCATGGAGGAGCGCCTCGATGATGTGGCCCAGGGCAAGCTGGAATGGCGTGAATTACTGGATCAGTTTTACGCGGAGTTCAGTGGCCTGCTCGAAGAAGCCGGGGAGGAGGAGCCGCTCGGCATGCAGCCCAATGAACCGACCATGACCGATATCAAGTGCAGTAGCTGCGGTCGTGACATGCAGGTGCGCACCGCCAGCACCGGGGTATTTTTGGGCTGCTCGGGTTACGCCCTGCCGCCCAAGGAGCGCTGTAAGCACACTATTAACCTGACTGCCGGTGACGAGGCGATCAGGGAGGACGCGGACGACGAGGCTGAATCCCGTTTACTGCGCACCAAGCACCATTGCAAACTGTGTGATACCGCCATGGACAGTTACCTTATCGATGAGGAGCGCAAACTGCATGTGTGCGGTGATAACCCGAATTGTCCGGGTTTTGAGGTCGAGCACGGTAAATTCAAGATCAAGGGCTACGAGGGCCCGGTTCTGGATTGCGACAAATGCGGTGCCCAAATGCAGCTCAAGAACGGGCGTTTTGGCAAGTATTTCGGGTGTACGGCAGAAGGCTGCAAGAACACCCGCAAATTACTGCGTAGTGGGGAGGCCGCGCCCCCAAAAATGGACCCTGTGCCCATGCCCGAGCTGGAATGTGTGAAGGTGGAAGATCATTACATCCTGCGTGATGGGGCGGCGGGCCTGTTCCTGGCCGCCAGCCAGTTTCCCCGCAATCGCGAGACGCGCGCGCCGCTGGTCAGTGAAATCCTGCCACACCAGGGGGAGATCGATCCCAAGTACGCCTTCCTCTTCAGCGCGCCCATTGCCGACGGTGACGGTAATCCGGCCCAGATCCGTTTTAGTCGCAAGACCAAAGAGCAGTACGTGATGACTGAAAACGACGGCAAGGCCACCGGCTGGAAAGCCTTTTACCACAATGGCAAGTGGCAGGAAGAGCAAGCGAAGAAAAGGGCCTCCAGCCCCCGTAAGAAGGCCTCCAGTGCGCGCAAGAAGAAATGAGTTTGTCGCGGGCTCAGGCCAATCACGGCTTGTACCTGGCCAAAATCCAGTTGTCAGGCTGGCGTCGGGCGCTGGCGGCACAGGATGTTCCTGCGGTAATACTTACGCAGGCCTATCTGCCTGCTGTCAGGGAACACTTGCTTGGAGCCTACGGCTGGTTTCTGCTGGAAGTCAGTGGATCAGAACCGTTGTCGGGTAAGCCGCCGCACGATTGTGCCGGTTTACCCGATCTCACCGCCGGCAGGGTCGTTTCCGGAGAGATTCGGGAATTTCAGCAACTGGAGACTGGAGGCTGGTTGGCTGAGCTATTGTGCGAGCGTGATGTACCTGTTCACACCGCCCCCATGCAGGGCAATCTCGCTGTCGCCGCGCCCGAACTGGCCAGCTGTGAGCAAGCGCAGCAGTGGATAAACAATCTGGAAGCGTTATTTGAGCGGATGAGTGACTCCCTGGACGAGTACTAGCCGAATACCGTGTGAACCAGATCGAAATTGGGGGCCTCCAATGACTACGCCAGACCGAAGCCCTGTATCTGCTCGATGGCGCTGCGGCAGCGGAACCGTCTCGATACCCCAGTGGCGTTATTTCGCGTTATCGAGCAAGCGATTCAACTCTGATATGCCCAGATAACCAATGCCACCCGCAAAATTCATCATCGCATCCAGGTGTGTTTTACGGCTGGACGCAGCTCGTATACTGGTTGCAGCTCCGATGACTGAGATTTTGTAAAAGGATAATATCTGGTAATAAAACAGCCGTGCGGGATCCACCTGGTTACCACTGTAATGCTCGTATTTCGTGAGAAATTCTTCTACTGACATTAGGCTGCTTGCCAGTAGATTTCCTTCTTCATCAGGACCGCCAAATATTGTCAGGCTGGCCCATGCGAGGTCATCATGATAATCACCCAGGTAGGCTAGCTCCCAGTCAAAAATGGCGTTGATCTTCAGGTCATCTGAATACATAAAGTTACCACTGCGATAATCGCCGTGTACCAACACGGGGGTTTCCACAACAGGCATGTTCTCTTTCAACCATAATGCAGCGCGCTCCATCACTGGATGGGCGCTCAGCGTGTCTTCATTCCAGGCGCGCTCCCACAGCCCCAGTGCGGTTTGTACTGCAGTTTTACTGTTAGGCTCGGGGACATCGAGGGTGGTAAGATCTTTTTTACGCCAGTCAATGGCATGGATATCGGCCAGAATTTTTACAAATTGATCTCCCAGAGCGGCGCGTAATTGAGGGTTGAAATACATGCCTACGCCACTCATTTTTTCACCGACTTCAGGCTGCACTGTGCCTTCCAGGAAATCCGCTATTAAAGCGGGTTGTCCGAGCTGCCCACCCTCCGGATCGATCCACAGCACTTCCGGTACGGGCACTTCCCCCCAGGCAGCTTTCAGCACCTGACACTCCCTTAAGCGATACGTTTCGACAATGGATTCCTTGGGATCCATGCGCACCATTAATTTGCGGGTTTCTCTTGCTCCCGAAGGTCCTTGCCAAACCAGGTCAAAAGTAAATTGCTCTTTTGACGCGCCGCCGGACAGCCGTTGTAAATTGAGCACTTCAATATCTGTTTGCCCGGTTTCATTTTTTAAGAATTCGACCAGTGGCTTATGAAGCCTGGTGAAATCCAGATTCTGCCCGGCAGTTTCCTTGCGCTTATAAAGCTTTCGGGTAAACATTTCATCAACAACCCGTTCTACCGGGTACCGGCTGCGTATATCAGCAATCCAGGCTGCTGAAGGACTGGTACGATTGGTCTGTGTAGTCGTGTAATTATTCATGGGTGCTCCATAAAAATATAAGGTATAGAGGCTCCGTAATTAGTTATTAATATTAGCTACACGCAGATACTCATTTTCGTATAGTAAATCGGCTATATCGGCCTGTTGTTCGGCTGCGGGGTCAAAACCAAGTCCTTTTACCCAGGAGCGTTCCCGGATTTCTATTGATTTGAAGAAGGGCTTCAGCAGAGCTTCAAAATCTTGTCGAACCTGTACTGGCATTTCCGGTTGCAGCTGAATAAATTCACACAGAAACTCCTTCATATTTTCGTTGCTGCCGCGAATGAAAAGGTAGGGGCGAAATGCAGTTTGATCAGCGGGATTGTCGTGTTGAAAGTGTTTATTTACTTTTTCTACAACAACGCCAAGCGTTTCGTTTGTTCCTGCTTCAGCGTTAGCTGCGTCAGCATCAAGGATAGTCAATACATCCTGTAAAATGCGCTTATATTCCTGATTTTCAAAAAGCTCATAATGAAACACTTTGTCTTGAATAGTACCTAAAAAACCAAGTGTAGCGGCGACAATGCCAGCCTGCTCCTGAGCAAAGCGGTCAGTGAGGTTGGGCATGACCACTTCTTCAATGGTTTTTTTCATGCCGGATAGGAATTGTTCAATTTCAGGACTCATGGACTTGGCCTTCTCCAGTTATTTTATTTTGGTAGCCCGGTTTCTCTATGCGAGCATAATAGGGCATCGATTGATTTGACTAACTAAAGTTTTGCGTTGAAATCCTCTTTGCAAAGATCCTGAACCTCACCCCAGCCTTTGATTCCGCCTTTGTCCCAGCGGCAAAACGAATGGCTGAGGAACATCAATGGCCAGGCTAACCAGGGATTTGAGGTCATTGCTGTACCGGTGAAATTGTGCACTTTGCCACGTACATCCTCAACTTCGAGGTCGAAAAACTGGTGCGAATAGCCGTTGCGATGTAGTTTTCCCGATCCGCCTTTGAGTCCAAATACCTCATTGCCTTCACGCACATAGCCATGAACGATGGCAGGGTAGTTATCCAACTGTTGCGGATCAACCAGGTACAGGCAGTGGATGCTGGTGTCGTTTTCAAAATTGGCGTTCATCCAGCAAAAATTCTTTAATTGCTTTTCGTCACGCAGACCCCAACTGTGATCCATGCTGGACACACAATCTACACTATAGGTTTTGCCGCGTATGTTTAATGTCCCGGTAACGTGGCCGCTCTGATCCCAGTGACCGGCATAGGCGGCGCTGCTGATAACATCGTCTTCATGAACCTGATCAGCTAGCGGGTCCATTTTAGGATCGTGGATATCATAGGGCTCCATCAGGGCCCGATATTTAACATCAAAGCTGACACCATTCTTGTCATCAAAGCGCAGATGATAGTCCATCACTGGTTTGGTACAGGTAATAGCCAGGCCGTTTTCCAGTTTAAAATCATCCAGATCGCCTTCCGGCATAGGCAGGTGCATGTGGCAATCCGAGTAGAGGATTTCGTGAGGTGTATTGGAGATGCCATCAAAGATAGTCACACTGGATAAAACTGCGCCCAGATTAGGCTTGGCTTGCACATAGACTCCCACGTGGATATTTTCCTCGGGGATGTAAAAACCAAAATAATTGGTTTCTGCCCAGGTGTAATGGTCAGAAGTGGGTGGATGGAAATAGACGTCGTTTTCAGTAATCAAGTGGCTTCTCCCGCTCAGTTGTCTGCGATTCTCATCGTCAGGTTATACAATATCCTTGCTTAGCTGCGTAAGTAGACGAACCTGGTGGCCAATGTTGTTTGTTTCAGTAACTTGCCATCTGGCAATGTCAGTCTATCGCGTCTCATAATTTGTAAAAGGGTGGTGAGCCCGTTTTTATCAGGTAACAAGCTAGTGGGTCAAGACCAATGTGTTTGCGTTAAGCCTTGCCAGGTTATGGATGAACCAGAACAGGGTAAATGTGACCAGGGCTTATTAGCGGTGGCCATCCGGGATTACCCTGTCTTCCGGCTGTTATTCACTGTCGATATAAGTGTAGAATGTACAGTCTATAGTAATGGTTTAAGGAGAATATGGGAAATGCGTCGGTTTTTGTCTCTGGGCGACACCATGAATTTGCGGCATATGGGTGGTTATCAAACTCGTCACGGGGCTAAAACGCGCGCAGATAAATTATACCGTTCAGGTTTTTTGAATATATCCGGGGATGATCAAATCGCCCTGTTTGAAGAGTTGGGCATTAGTACCATCTATGATTTTCGCAGTCCCATGGAAAGAGGAAAAAATGATTTACAGGTAGGTGGTCGTACAGAGGTTGTCGAACTGGGTATGCTGGTAGCCAGCGTCGAAAATCTGTGGGATATGCTGATGGCCGAAGGACTAACCCCAAAAGGGGCTGAAAAAATTATGAGGGAGCGTTACCGGGAACTGACTAGAGAAGAGATTCCAGGTTATCGGGCCATGTTTGAACATATGATGGCAAATGAAGGCGGTATTTTGGTTATGTGTTCTTTTGGTAAGGACAGGGCGGGCATAGCTTCTGCATTGCTGCTGAGTGCATTAGAAGTCGATGAGGCGTATGTCGTGGAAGATTATCTGCTTTCCTCAAATGCCTACGCCGATAAAAACGCGGCTATTGGCAAATTCCAGCACTTTTTTAATTCGGAAGGATTGCCGGTAGACGAGAGCATAGTGCTACCTATTCTTGATGCGAGATTAGACTACCTTGACACAGCATGGCAGGTGATGAAAGAAAAGTCCGGATCGCGAGATAACTTCATGCTTGAAGAATTGGGCATCGACCAGGCGGCAAGAGAGCATTTGAAGCAACGGTTTACTCACTAAAACGAACAGAAGGTGATGATTACAAACAACAAGGAACGATAATGATCCAGGCTAACGATGACAAGCGGCACCAGGCTCAAACAGACGATATGCAGTGGGGTGAAAGCTGGTACTTTAATTGCTACGACCCGCAGAACAAGGTCGCCATGTTTACTCGAATGGGCTTGTATCCGAACAAGGGTGTGGCCAATATGGCGGTACTGATAGCGGTGGATGGCCGCGAAGTCTACAACCGTGGATGGCATAACCTTCCTTTACCCGATGGTGATATCGATACTGGCATTTCTCTCGGTGGGGTGACTTATACGGCTATAGAGTTACTGAAAAGTTACCAGCTTGATTTTGCAGATGATCTGACTCCGTTAAGTTTTGATTTGAAATGGGAGGCCCTGATGCCTCCGCACAACGCAATGGAGGGGCGGGAGCTTAATCAGGCGACCAGCTTTCACCTTGAGCAGGCAGGTAAAATAACCGGCGTTCTAAAACTTCGCGATCGGGAATGGCAGATCAATGGTGTTGGCAATCGTGATCATTCCACTGGTTCAAGAAATTGGGCTGCGTTCACCCATCACGAACTGGCCTGGCCGGTATTTGATGATGGGACCGCTCTGGGTATCATCCGCATTCACTTTGAGGGTGGTGAATCGGCAGATCTGTGTTGGGCTTACACAGATGATACGCTGCTGCCTCTGTCACTGGAAGAATTTACGACAACCTTAAACGACGAAGGACGTGCGACTTCGGCCAAAGTTATCGCCGTAGATGATAAAGGCCAACGCTACGACATTGACTGTATTCGCCAGGCTATCTGTCACTGGCCTTTCGACGGATATGTGCTTAATGAAGGGGCCTTCGAGTTTCGTTTGCCCGATGGCCGTATAGGCTACGGTTTACTGGAGTTGGGTTGTCGACTGGGTTCTCCTTAGTGTACCTCGTCACTCATAATGTAACATTCAGAGTGACGAGGTACACTGGTTGCTGACAAAAGCATAGGTTTGGTCACCTTGGCAAAAAATTGCGTAACCAGGCTAAGCGTATAACAATTCCGAAATAAGTTTCAGTTCTGAAAAAATGACAATCCCTGGTCAAAAAAGAGCGTCGAATAATAGGCCAGAGAAGCCGGTTGCAGTGCTGGCCGCTGGCAACAGTTACTGTTAGAATGGGCTACGGTTTCAACAAGCAGAGGTCGATTGAGTGCCTGCATCACTACTGGAGATTATCGATCTCGGAAATGGAGAGGTCGTCCTGAAACGGGCGGATGACGACTCGGAGCCGCTGGTGCGAATCAGTTTCTCCGACGAAAGCCGCGCCTACCTGATGGACAATGGGCTGGAAGTGGCCAAAGCCATGATGCAGGCCGGCATACAGGTGGCAGCCATGATTGTCGAGCAGGGAGAAATGGAAATAGAAACGTCTATGGAAGCCCCCCGCATACTGCACTAGCAGCCATCAATTGCCGCGGCGCAGCACACCCACGCTCAGGCCCTCGATGGTGAACTGTTGTTCGCGCAAATCCACCACAATCGGCTCGTAATCTGAATTTTCCGGTAGCAACTCCACCAGATGTTTCTGCCTGGTCTTGTGCAGACGCTTGACGGTCACTTCGTCGTCGATGCGCGCCACTACGATATCCCCGTTATTCGCCGCCGGTGTACTGTGCACGGCGAGTAGGTCGCCATCAAAAATACCCACCTCGATCATGCTGTCTCCCTGGACTTGCAGGAAATAGTCCGCCGGGGGTTTGAAGAAATTGGAGGGCAGGTCGCAGTAGTCTTCAATATTCTCTTCGGCCAATACCGGGTTGCCCGCCGCCACACGGCCTACGATGGGGATACCCGCGCTATGGGGCAGGCGGATGCCGCGGGAGGCGCCGGGGATTATTTCAATTGCGCCCTTGCGAGCCAGGGCCTTGAGGTGTTCTTCGGCGGCGTTGGCCGACTTGAAACCCATTTCCCGGGCGATATCTGCGCGGGTAGGAGGGTAGCCCGTCTCGTCTATGTGTTGACGAACGATATCCAGCACTTGCTGTTGACGCTGTGTAAGCTTTTCCATCACGGGCACCATCTGTCTATTTGTACAGGTGCTGTGATTATATACAGTAGATGTGCCGTGCGCAACGCCCGGTCAGTATTCCTCGACGCCGTACATCGTGTCCGGTTCGATAAAGTTCAGCGGGTTACCCCAGTCCTGTGGGTGCATAGGTAGATCCGGATCCAGCAAGTCCTCATCATCCAGCTCGAATGCCGTACGCCAGTCTTCCGGGGCCTCGGCGCGCTGCAACAGCATTTCTCGCCAGGCGTCCAGGTCGTATTCTGAGACTTCGCCGTCCAGGTACTGGGTTTCTATAGTCAGGGAGGATGGGTCCCAGTCGATGACTTCAAACAGTGCCCCTGCCTGCAAATCCTTGTACCACCTGCCGATGACGGGAGCGAGCATTTTCATTGACTTATTCCTCTACCTTTTTTTATTGGTGGGTTGACCAAACATACCACGCTGGAAAAGCCTGTCCATTATGTGAAATCGGTATAAAAAAATGGCTGTAAATTACAGAATTTATGTCCAGAAATCTTTTCATCACAGATCAAGCAGTTGCAATAGACTTCAAGAGTTGACTTAAGTCTGTGCTGGGCTTTATATATCAGAACTTGCACAATACAAGCTCTGGACATAAGTAAATTGTCTAAAAAGAGCGAACTCTTCATTGACCCAGGTGGTCGGAGCACTAGACGTGGACACAATTTCGCAGGTCGTTACACCTATAAGTGAATATCTGGAACTGGATACACAGGTCGTCGCCCTGGCCCTGTTGTCGCTCTGTGGCGCTGCTGCCCACCTGTTGCTGGGGGTAGTGGTTCGACGCCTGCACCGGGTTGCCAAAGCCAGCGCCCAGCGCTGGGATGATGTCCTTATCACATCACTGGAGACCCCGATCCGGGTGGTGCTGTGGGTACTGGTCGCCTATCTGGCCCTGGAGGTCTACCCACTGGCTACCGGTTTGCAGGAGTCCCTGGTGCAGGCTTACGATACAGCCCTGGTGTTCCTGTTGGCCTGGTTCCTGCACCGTCTGATAAGCGGAGTCGAGCGGGAAATGCTGGCGGAGGATCGCGGCCGCACAGCGTCCTCTGACAGGGCCACGGTGCGCGCTACTGCGAAACTGGCGCGGATCACCCTGTGGATGGTGATCGGCTTGTTGGTGTTACAGAGCATCGGGGTCACCATCTCCGGCTTGTTGGCGTTTGGCGGCATTGGCGGCATCGCTGTGGGCTTTGCCGCCAAGGACCTGTTGGCCAATTTCTTTGGCGGCCTCAGTATCTACCTGGACAGGCCTTTTACCAATGGCGACTGGATTCGCTCGCCGGACAAGCAAATTGAGGGTACGGTGGAGGATATCGGCTGGCGCCTGACGCGTATTCGCACCTTCGACCAGCGGCCACTGTACGTACCCAATGCGGTGTTCAGCCAGATCTCGGTGGAAAATCCCTCCCGCATGTTCAACCGCCGTATCTATGAGACCATCGGTATTCGCTACCAGGACGCGGACAAAATGGAGGCTATTGTCGATCAGGTGAGAACAATGCTCGAACACCATGAGGACATAGACCCGTCTCGCACCCTGATTGTCAATTTTGTATCGTTTGGACCCTCGTCACTGGATTTTTTCGTTTACACATTTACCAAAACCACGGTCTGGGTGGATTTTCATAAGATAAAGCAGGACGTATTGTTGAAGATTCTGGATATTATTCACGCCAATGGCGCGGATGTCGCCTTTCCCACAAGGACGTTGCAAGTGGAGCAGCTTGCAGCGGAGCCCGGCTCGTGAAACAACTGGCCATTATTGGCGGCACCGGCGTGGATGAACTGGAGGGTTTGGAGATTGTACAGTCCCACACCCCGCAAACACCATTTGGCGTGCCCTCCCGGGCCATACAGGAGGGCAGGCTGGGAGATACTCGTGTGTTCTTTTTGCAGCGTCATGGCAGCCCCGGAGCTATCCCGCCGCATTTGATCAACTATCGGGCCAATATGTGGGCGCTACAATCCCTGGGTGTCGACGATATCGTTGCCATTAACGCCGTTGGTGGTATCAACGAATCCATGCGGCCGGGGGCCCTGGTGATTCCCGACCAGGTGATAGATTACACCTGGGGGCGGGAACACAGCTTCGATGACGGGGCTGACGGTGGGCTGATGCATATTGACTTCACCGAACCCTATGACCGCGAATTGCGGCTGGCGCTCGTAGCGGTGGCACAAACCAACCGGATTCCTCATGAGGCCTCCGGCGTGCACGGCGTAACCCAGGGCCCGCGCCTGGAGACGGCGGCGGAAATCAACCGTATGGCGCGCGATGGCTGTGATGTGGTCGGTATGACCGGTATGCCGGAGGCCTCCCTGGCGCGCGAGTTGGGGCTGGCCTATGCCTGCGTGTGCATGGTGGTGAATCCGGCCGCGGGGCTTGGCGACCTGCCCATCTCGCTGGAGACGATGCGTGAAACCCTGCAGCGGGAGGCCGCTGTGGTCAGGCGGCTGTTGCAGCAATTGCTGACCCGTCGCTACGGCGGCTGATTACCGCCAGCTTCGGCCTGCGCCATGGCTTCGAGGTCTGCCGCCGTCAGGGGTGTCAGTTTGGCCACCACGCCCAGCATGGGGTGATCTATGTAGTGCACCTCTGTACTGCGCATACGCCGCTCCTGTTGCAGCAGTACAGCGTGTCGGTAGGGGTAAACGGGGCCCAGTTCTTCGTCTGTTACCGTCAGTTCTCCTGCCCCCTCAGGCAATGATGTCGGCTCGGGTTCGCTGGCCCAATCGCCGGTAAGGCTTTCCGGTTCCGGCAGCGCCTCGATAATCAGTGACGGGGGCCCCAGGGGCGGTGGTGGCATCCGCCACACGCCGGGCAGGTAATCTCCCGGGGTATTCAACCAGAGATTGGTTTCCAGGTGCAGGTAACGGGACAGGTAGAGCTTGATGCTGCCCTGTAAACGCGGCCATTGCCCGGTATCCCCGGACCTGTCCAGGATGATGGGCAGGGCACTGGCCTGATCGACGACAGGCTGTACCCAGGTCCGGTGGAACAGCGTCTGGTACTTGCCGCTGCGCTGCATATAGGCCGCTTTGCCGCGAAATTCCAGTTGTGTGCCGGGCAGTGTGACAAAAGGCCTGGGGAGCAGCGCAATTTGATCGGGGACGGATTTATCCACCTCGCTGTCGGCGTGATACTGCGCCAGATTGTCTTCGACGCGCCCCGGTTCCACCAGAAAATGTGCCGCGCTGGGATAGGCCAGGTCGGGAGTGGGCTCCCATTGTTCCGTGGGTTGCGCCGACTCGTGGCTGAATATCAACAGCTCAACCCGCCACCAGCGGTCTTGCTGAGCGAATGCCGGGATTGCCAGCAGCACAGCCAGGGCTGCCACAGTGCGGGCGGTAAGGCGAAAATGTCGATTCTGTATCAAGCGGCGTCCTCTTCGGCGTCGATGGTAAAAGATTCCAGCAGCTCTTCCAGGTACTGCTGGCGTTCCCGGGTGTCGGGTAAGTGTTGTTCGAAGCGCAGTCGCGTGGCCCCTGCCAGTTTATAGGACAGGGGATCGGACTGGACAAGCTTGACCAGACTCAGCGGGTTCACCCGTGTTGTTTGTTTGAAGTCGATACTACCACCCTCTGGCCCCGCATCAATGGCGCGAATACCCAGGGCCTGGGCCTTGAGGCGCAGGCGCGATACCTGGAACAGGTTGCCCACTTGCGGGGGCAACAGGCCGAATCGGTCGATCATCTCCACCTGTAAATCCCTTAATTCACTATCGTTGGCGGCCGCCGCAATTCTCTTATAGAGGATCAGCCGGCTATTGACGTCGGGCAGGTAATCATCGGGTATCAGCGCCGGCAGGTGCAGGTTCACTTCAGTGCCCTGATCCAGGGGGGCATCGACGTCGGGTATATCACCGCGCTTCAGGGCATCTACCGCCCGGTGCAGCATATCCATATAAAGGGTAAAGCCGACACTGTGGATTTGCCCGCTCTGCTCATCGCCCAACAACTCCCCCGCGCCGCGAATCTCCAGATCGTGCGTGGCCAGCAGGTAACCGGCTCCCAGGTCGCTGGCGGCTTCTATCGCTTCCAGGCGTTTACCCGCATCCGGCGTGATGGCGGAGCGGGGCGGGCACAGCAGGTAGGCGTAGGCCTGGTGATGAGAGCGGCCCACGCGACCGCGCAACTGGTGCAATTGGGCCAGGCCGAATTTGTCGGCGCGCTCAATAATAATGGTGTTGGCATTGGGGATGTCGATGCCGGTCTCGATAATTGTGGTACACAACAGAATGTGGTGGCGCCGATGGTAAAAGGCCGACATGACCTGTTCCAGCTGCGTTTCTCGCATCTGGCCGTGGGCCACCCCTATGCTCAGATCCGGCAGCAGTTCACGCAGTTTACGCGCGGTCTCTTCGATGGTCTTTACCTCGTTATGCAGATAGTAGACCTGGCCCCCGCGCAGGGTTTCGCGCAATACGGCTTCCTTGACCAGGGCTATATTATGTTCGCGCACAAAGGTCTTGATAGACAGCCGCCGGGCGGGCGGGGTGGCGATGATGGACAGGTCGCGCATGCCGCCCAGGGCCATGTTCAGAGTGCGGGGAATAGGGGTAGCAGTCAGGGTCAGGATGTCCACTTCGGAGCGCAGTGCCTTGATTACCTCTTTTTGTTTAACGCCGAAGCGGTGCTCCTCATCAATGATCAACAGGCCGAGGTCATCGAACCTGAAGTCACTCTGTAACAGTTTGTGGGTGCCCACCAATATGTCGATGTCACCGGATGCCACCGCGCGCGTAATGTCGGCCAATTGTTTGGCGGATTTGAAGCGTGATACCACCTCTACCGTAACGGGCCAGTCGGCGAAGCGGTCACAGAAGGAATTGTAGTGCTGCTGCGCCAGCAGGGTAGTGGGCACCAGCACCGCGACCTGCTTGTTGTTGTGGGTGGCGACAAACGCGGCGCGCATGGCGACTTCGGTCTTACCAAAACCCACATCCCCGCAGACCAGGCGGTCCATTACGCGCCCGCTGTGCATATCCTCGATAACTGCATTGATAGTGACTGCCTGGTCGGGGGTTTCCTCGAAGGGAAACGCTGCACAGAATTGCTCGTAGCTGTGCACCTCACGCTTGAAGGCGAAACCCTCCCGGGCTTCGCGCCGGGCATAGACCTCCAGTAACTGGGCGGCAATGTCGTTGGCTTTCTCACTGGCCTTGCGCCGTGCTTTTTCCCATTGGTCCGAGCCCAACTTATGCAGGGGAGCCATTTCCGGATCACTGCCGGCATACCGGCTGATCAGGTGCAGGGAGGCGACGGGTACGTACAGGCGTGCATCCTGGGCATATTCCAGAGTGAGGAACTCTGTCTCCTGCTCATCTATCGCCAGTGTCTGCAGCCCGACGTAGCGACCCACTCCGTGCTCCAGGTGCACGACCGGTACGCCTTCGCGCAATTCGTTGATGTCTTTGAATACGTTGGTTGTTGCGCTGTCATCGCTGCTTTTGCGTCGGCGGCGCTGGGCCACGCGGTTGCCGAACAGCTGCCCCTCACACACCAGGGTGGGATGATCCGGGCCAAAATACAGCCCCCGGTCCAGGGGTGCGGTGGCAATAGCGAAATCCAGACCGGAGGCAATAAAAGTGTGCCAGTCGGCAACGGCCGGTGGTTCCAGGCTGTGTTCGCGCAGCGACTCCAGCAGAATCTCCCGGCGCCCCGCGGATTCGGCGCAGAGTAACACCGGCCCGCGATGTTCCTGCAGGAATGCGGTGAGCTTGTCGGCAGGGGACTGGTTGTGGCCGTCGCTGGCCAGGTCGGGCGGTTGTTGTACTGTCGTTTGCTGGTGCACCGGGGCGTCCGGGTTGTGGCGCAATTCCAGCAGGGCATAGTTGCCCAGTAGCTGGTACAACTCCTCTACCGGGGCGAAACACTTGCGCGGGGGCAACAGGGGCCGCCGTGGATCGATGCCGTATTCCTCGAAGCGGGTTTCAACTTCCTCCCAAAAGTGCCGCGCCGCAACCTGATGATCACCGGTGGTAATGATAGATACATTTTCCGGCAGATAGTCGAACAGGGTGGCGCAGTGCTCAAAAAACAGTGGCAGGTAATATTCACAACCGCTGGGGCTGCGACCGGCACTGACCTCGACATAGGTGGGGCAGCTGTCGTTGTCCACGTCAAAACTGTCATACCAGTTGAGCTGGAAGCGGCTCACAGCGGCGCGATTAAGAGGGTATTCACGGGCGGGGAGCAGGTTGATGGCGTCCACTTTGTCGACTGTGCGCTGGCTCTCTGGTTCGAAGGTGCGCAGCGTATCCACCTCGTTGTCCAGCAGGTCGATACGGTAGGGTAGTTCGCTGCCCATCGGGTAGATGTCGAACAGGGAGCCGCGCAGGGCGTACTCGCCGTGTTCGTAAACCGTCTCTACATTGATGTAGCCATTGCGTTGCAGGTTGCGCCTGAACGCGTCGATGTCCAGTGTCTGGCCCGCCTGCAACACCAGGCTGGAACCGG
>QNFS01000011.1 GCA_003646415.1 Gammaproteobacteria bacterium | reverse complement strand
TATTCTCAACGTCCGTTATTAACAGAAGGGCTTTCAGGTGGTGGGGGAGCAGAGGGCAGGAAACACTTCTGATCGGACATCCGTGAAAATATTGATTCTTGATTTTTTAGTAGAACTTTTTCTTAGATATTAATCATTATTGTTTTATTTGGAGGAAACAATGTCTCAAGACGCTCAGGCCATGTTGGCCAAACCCGGGCCAGACCTCGTTTACAGAGAGGCACTGGATGCGGGTAATTTTCAGATACAACAGTGCGGGGGTTGCAACCAGCATATCTTTTTCCCGCGGATGGTCTGCCCAAAATGTGGCAGTAATGAACTGGCATGGGTCAAGCCTTCCGGCTTGGGTTCTGTTTATTCAACAACCGTTGTCCGTCGAAAACCCGAACGCGGGGGAGACATTAATGTCGCCATGATAGAGTTAGACGAAGGCCCAAGAATGATGAGCCGTGTTGATGGCGTCCCGCCAACAGAGGTCAAAATCGGGATGCGAGTCACTCTCAAACTCATCGATCAGGGAGAGGGCAAGCTTGTCGTATTTGAAGCGGCTGAGGGGGGTGCAGCATGAGCCACCCACTAAGAGGGTCAACTGCCATTGTTGGCGTTTCAACCGCTGGTTTAGGTTCCTGCCCCGGCCATAGCGAGATGGATATTATTGTTTCAGCAGCTCATCAGGCACTGGCGGATGCCGGGCTAAAAACAACTGATGTCGATGGACTGTTTTCATGTTCAACCGTCTATTCATTAGCAACGTTATCGATTGGCGAATACCTCGGCATCAAACCCAAATACTCAGATAGCAACCAGGTTGGTGGCTCCTCCTTTGTTGGCCACATGTTGACTGCTGCCATGGCCATTCAAAATGGTCTCTGTGAAACAGCGCTGATTGTTTATGGTAGTAACCAGTATTCAGCCACCGGCAAACTGGTGGGGCTGCCTGAACCAGACTTGTACGAGGCCCCCTACGAGCCTAAGCAACCGCCTTCAAGCTATGCCATGGTTGCCGCTCGCCACATGTATGAATTTGGTACTACCCGCGAGCAGTTGGCGCATGTTGCTGTTGCCGCCCGAAACTGGGCCAAGATGAATCCCGAAGCATTTATGCGAGATGATTTGACGATTGAAGATGTGCTCAATTCACGCATGGTCAGTGATCCGCTGTCCGTCCGAGATTGTTGTCTGGTGACTGATGGTGGTGGTGCAATTGTGATGGTTGCCGCCGATCGGGCTAAAGATTTTTCTCACAAGCCGGCACATGTTTTAGGGATTGGCATGGCCCATTATCATCGCAATATTTCAGGCATGCCCGACTTTACTGTTTCAGCCGCAGCCGATTCCGGTAAGCGAGCATTTGAAATGTCAGGCATGACACCTGCGGATGTTGATGTGCTGGAACTATATGATGCCTTTACCATCAATACGATTATGTTTCTGGAAGACCTGGGCTTTTGCAAGAAAGGCGAAGGCGGTGCTTTTGTTGCTGATGGTAATATCGGCCCAGGCGGCAATACGCCTGTTAACACCAATGGCGGCGGGCTGTCTTGCTGTCATCCTGGTATGTATGGCATGTTTACGATTGTTGAAGCGGTTCGCCAACTCCGTGGAAATTGCGGTGAGCGCCAAATCATGAATGCAGAAGTTGCTTTGTGCCAGGGTAATGGCGGTCGATTTTCCAGTCAGATCACCGCATTAATTGGTACTGAATCAACCTTATAAATAGAAATATAGTCAGGCTGGTCAACACACCAGCCTGCTTAAATTGAGGTAGAAAATATAATGGATGAGCAAGCTTTTAGACTCGAAATTCGAGCATTCATTGAAGAACACTACCCGAAAGACTGGCTTTACCCTTCTTATCGTTTGAGTTTGAGAAAGACAGAATCCTGGCAGAAACAATTATTCTTAAAAGGCTGGGCGGCACCAAGCTGGCCAAAAGAAAATGGCGGGATGGGGCTTAACCCCTTCCAGCAAATTATTTTTCAGGATGAACTGGATCGGGTTGGTATCAACCATGCGCCCAATGCCGGCATCACCATGTTTGGGCCATTGTTGATTCGATACGGCAGTGAGGCACAAAAAGCGCAGTACCTGCCTGATATCCTGTCCGGTAAAGCAATCTGGGCACAAGGATACTCTGAACCAGACGCAGGATCCGATTTGGCGAACTTGCGAACCTCTGCTGATTTGGGTGGTGATCACTTTGTCGTCAATGGCCAGAAAACATGGACGTCTTTCGCCCATGAAGCCGATATGATTTTCCTGTTGGCGCGCACCAATAAAGACTGCAAAAAGCAGGAAGGGATCAGCTTTTTATTGATCGACATGAAAGATCCCGGCATTACAATTAAACGTATTACCAATATTTCTGGCCACTCGGAGTTCTGCGAAGTCTTCTTTGATAATGTCCGTGTCCACCGTGACCAAATGGTAGGAGAAATCAATAAAGGCTGGACAATGGCCAAGTCACTACTGGGTTCAGAGCGGATCACATTGGGCAGCCCCAAAATTGCAAAATTCCCCCTGAGCCTCGTTAAAAAACTGGCTGATGAATATGATTTATTTGCAGACCCAGTTTTTACCGCACGCTATAACGAGCTACAATTGGACGTCGATGATTTAAATGCTGCCTATATTCGGTTTGCTGAGGTTTTACGCCGAGGTGACGAACTGGGACCTGAGGTATCTCTGTTAAAAATCTGGATTACTGATACCTTCCAGCGGACAACTGATCTGCTCATTGAAATCGCCGGGGAAGATGGTTGTATCGATAAAACCCTGCGAGTTGCAGATGGCTCAACACTGCATGTGGCAAATCAGTATTTTATCTCTCGCCCATCGACAATTTATGGTGGTACTAACGAGATTCAGCGTAACATATTGGCTAAGGCTGTTTTACAGTTGCCGGGCTAACACTGCATTTTGGCGGGAGGGTATCTTTCACTTGTCGTCACCTCTGGTCCTCCTCACTAAAGACGGATCAAACTCTACCCCAGGACATCCAATAAATCGCCAGGGCAGCAAATCACTAAAGCAATAGTCAGCAAAATAGTATTTGTAGTACATTGAGCCTTACTGCTGGATCTTGGTTACAGAGAGTGGCTAGAATGCAGCCAATAATTCCGGGAGCTTTTTAAGTAATGAAGACCAACGTGCTTACACTAAAAAACGAAATTGATTTGGATGCACCTCCGCCCCAAGCATGTCTGCAGCCAACTCGACACTTCGATTGTGATGATCCCAGCGTACAGGCATATGCGACGAAGGTGGTTGGGGATGCCGAAACTGACATCGATACAATCGTCCGGCTGTATTATGCGGTAAGAGATGAATTTCGCTACGATCCACGCCACTTTTTCCTCTCTCCGGAACAATTTTGCAGTCGCCAGGTTTTGCTGGACAAGCGTGGGTTCTGCATGCCAAAAGCCCTGCTTCTCTCGACCCTGGCACGCACACAGGGGATTCCCTCAGGCATTGGGTTCGCCGATGTCATGAATCACCTTATGCCGGATTCAATGCTGGATTCGCTAGGCCAGAACAAGCCCATCTTCCATGGTTATTCGGTATTGTATGTCGACGGAAAATGGCTCAAAGCCTCACCGGCCTTTAACCTTTCAATGTGTGAAAAACTTGATACAAAACCGTTGGAATTTGATGGCAAGAGCCACGCACTTTTCCACGAATATGACAACAAAAACCGCAAACACATGGAATACATCAAGGACCACGGAGCGGTAGCCGACTTCCCGTACGATATGGTGTACTTCGAGGTGTATGGCAAGAAATACCCCGATATCCGCAAATTAATCAGCGACCAACAAGCTGAAGTGAGCTGACTCTCTATGGTACAAGCTGCGCCAATAGGGCCACTTTAAAAAAACTTGTTTATGGCTGACAGAAGTCAGCCATAAATCGGCCCGGGATATTGATGTCTGCTTGCACCCAGATCCCCAGATTGCTTGAGTTTTAAATCAATAAACCGCCGGCACAACTATTTTGGCTGTTTCCCCCGTGATTTCCCGCGCCAGCTTTGGCACCAGATAGCCTGGTAGTTGTGATGAAACCTCCCCCATCAGCTCACATGCGCGGTGCTCCGGTGTATCAAAATGCGCGGCGCCCTGCACTTTATCCAGCAGGTGCAGGTAGTAGGGCAATACCCCAACGGCGAACAATTTCTCGCTGAGCTCAATCAGTACGGGTGTGTTGTCGTTGATCCCGGCGAGTAGCACCGCCTGGTTAAGCAAGGTGATACCCCGGTTGCGCATGGCCCTCATGGCTCTGGCCACTGACTCGTCAATTTCGTTGGGATGATTACAGTGGGCAACCATTACGGTCTGTAGGCGGGGGTGGCAGATGGCGTCCAGCAGGCTTTCCGTTATGCGGTCCGGGATAACAACAGGCAGGCGACTGTGGATGCGCAAACGGCGTACGTGCCCGATAGCCGCGATAGATGACGTTAGTTCCTGTAGTTGCCGGTCGGCGACCACCAGCGGGTCACCGCCGCTCAGTATGACCTCCTCGATGCTCTGGTTGTCGCTGATGTACTGCAGCGCATGCTGCCATTGCTGGCGGCTGTTGCGGTTTTCGCCATAGGGAAAGTGACGCCGAAAGCAGTAGCGACAATTCACCGCGCAGCTGCCGCTGACGATGAGCAGGGCGCGGCCGTGGTACTTGTGAATGACGCCTCTGTGGGGGTTGGCTCCCCCGGTTTCACCCACCGGGTCGCTGTGGTATCCCGGAGTTACCCGCAGTTCATGCTGGCTGGCCAGCACTTGCAGCAGCAGCGGGTCGTATGGGTCGCCGGCCTGCATGCGCCTGACAAAAGCCAGGGGTACCTTTAGCGCGAAGCCCGCGCAGGCCTGTGCGGAAAATCCAACCTCCTGTGCACTCAGGCCAAGCATGCCCAGCAGTTGCGGTGCCGAGGTAATGGTATTGCGCAGCTGGTTTTGCCAGTTGTCAGTGGTATAAATGAGTTTGTTTTGAGGAATCACAGACACGCTCGGCCGAATCGATGCCGCAGGCTGAAATTCAACATGCCGGCGATCTGTGGGGAGGTATAATACGCCAGGAGTAGTCTCCCTGGAAAAGCCTTGAACAGGCCTTTGGTCTGCTGAGATACTCGGCGTTTTGGGTAAGCTGGACAAAGTATGGAATCTGACACGCGCTCTACCTGGGGCTGGCTGCGGCGACACATGATCTTCGAGGTAGAGTGTCCGGAGCCTGATATTACTGGCAACGCCCGCGGTAAGTTCATTCCGGTCAACCAATTCCTGTGTGGCGGCGAGCCGCGTTTGCCAGGCAGAGTATCATGATCCAGCGTGTGACAGGCGAGTACCCGACCAGCCCATGCAACATGAGACCGGCCGGCAGCTTGCCGCTGAGGCTTGAGAGGCGCCATGTTTAGCAATGACAATTTGTGCAGTCTGCGCTGGGACCCGGTGAGCCGGGCGGTGGAGATCATCGACCAGACACTGTTGCCTCATACCCTGCGCTGGTGTCACCTGGATTCTCCGGCCGCCTTTTGCCATGCAATCAGCAGTATGCAGGTGCGTGGCGCGCCACTTATCGGCATTACCGCCGCCTTCGGTCTGGCTCACGCCCTGGCCGAGGATGCCTCCACCGAAAATCTGGAACGGGCCACCGCTGCCCTGTTGGCGACCCGGCCCACAGCGGTGAACTTGCGCTGGGCGCTGCAACTTGTGGCTGGCACCGTGCGTGAGCTGGAGCCTGCCAGACGAGCTGAGGCGGCGTTGGACAAAGCCCTGGCTTTACGCGGGGAAGATATAGCCAACTGTGCCCGTATCGGCGAGCACGGTCTGCAATTACTGCGCGCACTGCAGGTCGAGGGCACGCTGAATATCATGACCCACTGCAATGCCGGGTGGCTCGCGACAATTGAGTGGGGCACCGCGTTGGCCCCGGTCTACAAGGCCTTTGCCGCGGGAATACCTGTACATGTCTGGGTGTCTGAGACCCGTCCCCGCAACCAGGGCATGAATCTCACCGCCTGGGAATTGCAGCGGGCGGGGGTCCCCTGCACCATTGTTGCGGACAACAGTTGCGGTCAATTGATGCGTGAGGGCCTGGTGGATTGTGTGATGGTCGGCAGTGACCGCACCGCTGCCAATGGTGATGTCTGTAACAAGGTTGGCACTTATCTCAAGGCGCTGGCGGCCCGTGCCAATAACGTCCCGTTTTACGTGGCCCTGCCCAAATCAACGATAGACTGGTCCTGCGCCAGCGGCGCTCTGATTCCCATCGAGGAGCGGGATGCGGCGGAGATACTGACTATCGTGGGGATGGATGCGGCGGGCGAAGTGCGAGAGGTGAATCTGGCCGCACCGGGAAGTCGGGCGCTGAACCCGGCCTTTGACATTACCCCGGCGCAGCTGGTCAGCGCACTGGTAACAGAGCACGGCAGTTTTGCAGCCAGCGCGGATGGCCTGGCCCACCTGAAAATGACAAAATAAACAGGGTCAGATTTCTTCGTCCAGGCCTATATGATCTATCCGCGGGTACTCTCGCCACTGGAAGGTTTGCTGGTGATTACAGATCAGGCAGCAATGTTCAATATCACCAGTCTCGGGATCCATATCACCGGAGTGGGACATCATGCCCTTGCCACAGGCGTCACAGATATAATTGATCTCGACGGGTCGGACTTCTCGTTTTATTTCTGGCACTCGTGTACCTCGTCATTCACAGTAGTTTGGGGTCTATCCTATCGCGACAAACTGAACTTCTGAAGTGTCAATGCTACTAACAGTGTCAATGTCGGTATCCACAATGACGCCGCGCAACCAGCTGCCGCCATCGGCGACGTGCAAAATCTCCCCGACACCCCCAGGGTGGTGTATATCCAGTGTCCAGTGCTGCGCAGTGTGCGGGATTTGTCCTGGTAATTCCATGGCATCCAGCGCCTGGAAGGCCCCCCGGGCATTGAAGCTGAAGGTTTCCCGTAGGGTTATTTCTCCACCGGTGCGGGGACACAGCGCCCGATCCAGTTGCAGCACCCGCAGGGCGGCCCGCGGATCAGCGCCGTAGGTGAGAAAATGCCGCTCCACGGTGGTGGCGATGGTGCGATACAGCGTGTTCCTGTTGTTCAGGGCGGCGAGGTAGATTTGATTCCGTCCTTCGTAGACGGACATCCGGTCAGCCAGGTCCAGGTCGCTTAACTCGGCTCTTAGCTGCGCAATGAGGGAATGCAGGATATCGCGAAATAGTGGTGACACGGGTACTTCGCCGCCCAGGGCCAGCAGTCGGGTGGTTAGCGGCATGATGTGACCGTGCACCAACAGGATATGGGCACTGATCAGGAAGTAGCCCTCTTCTCCCTGGTCCCGGCTAAAACTGTGACAGCCCACCACGTACTCACCCTTGGCCTTGCCGTAGCCTGCAACCGGGATGACCTCTATTTGATACTCCCTGCGCCGCCGGTAGAACTCCGTTCCGGGCAGCAGGGTGTAACCGAAGATATTGATATTGGGGAAAGTGGCCAGTAACTGATCCAGATTGCGTTCGAAGTCGGGTAGATTGTCCCCCGGCAGCCCCCAGATCAGTTCCGCGGCGATGGGTACGCCCTGTTCCGACATGCTCTTGGCGATAGGCTGGTACTCGTTGGAGCTCATGTTCTGCCGGTTGCTGAGGCGCAGCGCCTCCGGGGTCAGGGTCTGCAGGGCCAGTTGGTAGTGGGGCAGCAACTGGTTCTGGTGCAGCAACAGGGCGATTTCCTGTACCTGGCGGCTGTGCTTCTTGGACCAGGAGGTGGCGAAGGACTGGGGCAGACCCGTTTTGTTCTTCAGTTCCACAATGAGCCTGGCCTTGTCCAGGTCCTGCTTGAGGGCGCCGAAGTTGGAGTCCGCCAGCCAGATGTCCTTGATACCTGCCGCCACGATTGTCTCCCAGTCCTGGCGCACGCGCTGCAGGGACCACTGGTACATCTTGCTGCCGATGGCGCCCGTGCCCCATTCACAGAATGCGCACTTGAAAGGGCAGCCGCGGCTGGTCTCGTAGGTGATGGAGTGGTATTTGGGGCGACCCCGGGCATCGGTGAGCTTTAATACATCCAGCGGTGAGGGGAAGCTGTCCAGGTCTTCACAGCGTGCCCGCGACGCCGTTGTGACGATAGCTGAGCCGTTGAGGAAGGCCAGGCCATTGATATCGCGCCAGCCGATGGGGCCTGCGCAGTCCAGGAACTCCTGAAAACTGACCTCGGCTTCACCCAGGAAGATCACGTCGATGGGGTCTATGCCCAGATAATCTTCCGCCTGCTGCACGTGAGGGCCGCCTGCCACTGCCATCAGCTGCGGCAGCAAGGCCTTGAGCTCGCCGGCCAGGGCCAGAAATTCTGCTGCATTCCAGGTATAAAAGCTGAATCCAATTAGCGGTTGCAGGCCGGCCTCAAGTGCGCGGGTGGCTACTGGCAGCTCATGTTGTTGCCAGCGGGCCAGCCAGGGGGCGATGTCATCAGCACCCCGAAAGTGCACCAGTTCAATGTCGGTGGTATCGGAACTGGTGCCGTATTTGCAAAAATAGGCAGTCAGTGCGGCTGTGGTGGTGGGTGGCGCATGGAACTCATCGGAGTCCATACTGAACAGCCAAACGGGACGATGCAAGGGGTTGGGCTCCAGTGATGGCACCTCATAAAGTGGGAGTGAAAAAAGCAACGGCTGCAACCCGCAAGGGCACAGGTGAAGTCCTTCAGTTCAAAACTGGATGCCGTGCGGGGTCCGGTTTACACTAAAAGTCATCCAGTTCCAGATCGTAGTCGCCCAACTCATCACGCAAGTCCTGTTCCGTCAACTCACCGAGACCGCGCTCGAAAATATCGTCTATAACTTCCGTCGTTGCAGGTTCCTGGTTGCGCTCTCCCATAAATCACCTCCCGATGACTTAACCCAGATCACTACGCAGCAAAATATTAATTGCAGCCTGAGGTAAGTAAATCAAATTTTTTTGGGACTAACAATATAAAATTCTTGTTAGTTTTCCCAAATCACAGGAGTGTTTATTGATAGGCGGCCCGCTGCCATCCATGGCCTTCCCTGCGCCCGAGCCTACATCCTTGTAGTTTCCATCCCTGGTGGCGCATAGCACACGCGCGGGCCGCCCGATATGACTATAGCAACTCCTGTGCCAGTGCGCGCCATTGCTGTACCTGTGCCATTTGAGGGTATGTGGACAGGATTTTACCAGTCATGTCGCCGTTCTTGAGGTGTCCGGACACGTACGGACACGTCTTGCGTGGACCTTCCGGGCTGGTTAGAGTGGCGCCTTCGTGTAAAACATCCAACCTGGGCCAGGGACAAGATCATGATGCTATTGACTACGCCGTTGGACGCACTGCACCGGGAGTTGGGGGCCAGGATGGTGCCTTTCGCCGGCTACGATATGCCCGTGCAGTACCCGCCGGGTATCATCAGGGAGCATTTGCACACCCGGCAGGCGGCAGGCCTGTTTGACGTTTCACATATGGGGCAGGTGACCATCGAGGGAGCGGATACCGCGGCCATGCTGGAGTCCCTGGTGCCGGTGGATATTGAGAACCTCGGTATCGACCGGCAAACCTATGCGCTGTTTACCAACGAGCAGGGTGGTGTGTCGGACGACCTGATCATCACCCGTTGGGACCAGGATCGCTTTTTCCTGGTGGTCAACGCCGCTTGCAAGGAACAGGATATCGCTCATTTGCGCACTAATTTGTCCGGCCAGACCCTGACTGTATTGGCAGACCGGGCGCTGCTGGCCCTGCAGGGTCCGGCCGCCAGAGACGTCATGCGCAGCCTGTGTCCCGCCGCCGCCGAACTGGTCTTTATGCAGGGCCTTCGTGCCACCATCGACGGTTATGAGGTTTATATTACCTGCTCGGGCTACACCGGGGAGGACGGTTTTGAGATCTCCGCCCCCGCGGCTAATGCCGAGGTTCTCGCCCGCCGTTTACTGGCTGTCGAACCGGTACAGGCCATAGGCCTGGGAGCCAGGGATTCCCTGCGTCTCGAAGCGGGCTTGTGCTTATACGGCCATGAACTGACCACCGAAATTGATCCGGTGCAGGCGGGTTTGGTGTGGTCCATCAGCAAGGCCAGGCGCGCCGATGGAGCGCGCCCCGGTGGTTTTCCGGGTGCCGATATCATTCTGCGGCGTATGATTGACAAACCGTCCCTGCGCCGGGTGGGACTCACGGTGGAGGGGAAGCGCCCGGTACGGGACGGCCAGCTGGTGCTGGATGATCAGGGGCGGCAGGTGGGAGAAATCTGCTCCGCCGCTTACGGCGCCAGCGTTGGCGGCCCCATCGCAATGGCTTATATTGCGCGTGAACTGGGTGAGCCCGGTACAAAACTGGCGGTCGATGTGCGCGGCAAACTTTTGCCCGTTACGGTGACGCGTATGCCCTTCAGTCCCCAGAACTATTATCGGGGTTGAGCCGCCGGGGCAGGGCGGGTTTGCGCAACGCCAGTAGCTGCTGCCACAGGGCTAACAGGGCCGCCGAGCAACGCGCCAGAGGCAATCGCGGCAGCCATTTCCAGGCCAGCCATATCAGGCCGGCCAGCAGTACAAGAGCCACTCCCAGGGCCAGTAATTGCCGCGGTGTGATAGCCAGTGATCGCTTTTTTGCCTGCGCGCTTCCTGTGCCCACGGTAATTTCTGTGGCGGGCAGGGATAATAGCTGTAACTGCTTGCTGCGGGTATCCCACCAGAAGTAATCCCGCGCCGGCAGCAGGTAATGTCCCTCGGCCTCTACCACATAACTGATGCGTTGTGTGCGGCTGGCCCGGGCCAGGCCCCGGTTGTTGCTGTTGTGCAGCACCGGGGGTAAAGGGTAGGCGGCCAGGCCCGGCAGTTTTTCGGGAGTGAATGCAGGCAGCATCATGGCCATCACATCCTCGGCCTCGAACATGACTTCCAGTTCAAAGGCATCACCTGCCTCCAGGGCCTCCAGCGGGCGGTCGAAACTCTGCCTGACCTCAAATGCCGGTGCCGCCATCCAGTGATCAATTTCTGCCAGCGCCTCCGGCACGACGGTGCTGAAGTGGATGGGAAGTGAGTGTAAGGCGCCTTCTACGGGCTCCGATTCATCGGTGTTTACCTTTACCTGCACCCGAATCGGGGGGATTGTGAAGTTGCCCGCCCTTTGCGGGAAAACATCCAGGGTCCAGCGCTGCACAACCCAGCTCACACCATCCCGTTTCTCGCTGGCATTAGTAGCGAACTGTTCAGTTTGAAGGATAACCAGCCCCGGCACTTCTGGAATGCTAATGCGGGTACCGCCGGTGAACCAGCGATCTGTGTCGATTTGCAGTGTCAGTGTTATCTTCTGGCCAGGTACCAGATCTTCAGCCGGGCTGATGTTGCCGGCAACCTCCAAGCGGCCCGCCGCCTGTAGTTCCTCCACGGTACTGGCCATGCCACTGGTCGCCTGACAAGCCAGCAGCGCTACCAGGCAATACCCTAACCAGGTCTGTAGCGTGGTCACTGTTCGCTCTCCAGCGCTGGCGCTCGTTCTTCATATGGGAGCGACTCTTTCTCCTGCAGGGGCGCCACATTCTCCTGCAGGGCCGCTTTGCCCTGCAACTGCATACTGAATTTAATGGCCAGGAAATTGGAGGGGTCCTGTTGCACGCTGCGCAGCCACATGGCGGCGGTGGCCGGATCCTGCAGGATATCTTCCGCACTCAACTGGGTGATCTCTCCTTGCTCCCAAGTTATCTCCTGCGCACCGTCGGCGGGGATGGCGTCGTCCCCCCCCAGTTCCTTGTCCTCGCCACTGACTCCGGCTTCCTGTTGCTGGCTTTCGCTGAGGCGATTGATCTCATCGATTAGACCCTGCACCTTCTGCCGGTTTTGTTTCGCCCCCGGGTATTCCGGGCTGCGCTGCAGCAGACGGTCGTAGCGATTTACGGCCCGCACATAGTCTCGTGCGTGGGCTCTGGCATTGGCTTCGTTGAACAGGGCCGCGTCGCTGTCCTGTCGCGAAAAGTATTCGGCCGCCACCATGAAATCTTCTGCGTAGTAGTGCGCCATACCTTTCCACACAGGATTCATGAAGCGCCCCGTGGCCTGTTGGTAGCGCCCCATTTGCATTAACAGGCGGCCCTGCTGGTCGCCGGTCAGCCAGAGGTCGGCGAACCAGTAAGCTATGGATCCAGGTGTGATATTGCTTGTGGCACGCTCCTCTTCGGCCAGGACCGGTGCTGGGTTGCCTATCAGCAGCAGTGGTACCAGCAACCAGGCCCAGGTCAGTGTCCAGCCTTTGCGGAACCACATAAGGAACAGGGCTAGGCAGACATAGACCAGTGGATAACCGCTGTCCAACCAGGGCAGGGCGCTGTCCTCCACTACCACGTAGTAGCTGTCAATCCGCCTGTCGATACGCCGCATGTCCCTGTCGTCCACCGTCAGGTCCAGGTAGCTGCCTCCAGCATCCGTGGCGAGCTGCTGCAGCGACTTCCGCTCCAGCGGCACCAGATTCTCTTCTCGGGCTTCCGTGCCCACGCCAAGCACCAGCAACTGGTGTGGGTTGGCGCTGAAGTAATTGCTGAAGGCACGATGACTGTCGGCGCCCAGGCCATCGGCAAACATCACCACAGTGGCCGGGGCGTCGGTGTCGCGCAGAACCTTGTCTATCAACTGCAGGCTGTATTCCGGGAACTTGCCCGGGCGCGGCATGATGTTCGGGGTGATCGCAGCCAGGTACTGATTGAGAATTTCCTGGTCAGCGGTGAGCGTAAGTACGGTGTGTGCGGTGCCGGAATAAACGATCAGGGCTGCCTGCCTGTCGGGTCGCAGGGCTAACAGGTCGGCTATTTTCTGCTTGGCCCGCTGCAGTCGGCTGGGCTGTACATCGCTCTGCTGCATGGAGGGCGATACATCAAGCAGGATCACCAGCGTGGCCTCATCCTGGCTCAGGGGGGACGGTTGCTGGCGCCAGCTCGGCCCCATCAACACCAGTATCAATAGTACGGTTAATACGCTGGTAAGGGTGGCAGGGTTGATCAAGCGCGAATTGAAACGCCTGAGGCGCAGGTGTTCCAGCAGGTGAGGGGCGATAATGCCCCCGAACATGTCATGGCCGGACTGGCGCCGCAGCTGCGCCCATAAGATAACGACCCACGGAATAAATATCAGGGCCCAGGCCGGCCGCAGGAAGTGAAAGTGCTCTAAATCAGGCGACATGGGGAGTTCGGCCCCTGCGCCAGTTACGCCACATGCCCAGGCTGTGGTAAAGCAGGTAAGGGCATATGAACAATGCCAAAGGCACCCAGTGCAGGCTCTGCCGCGGACGGAAGCTTATAGTCTCGTACAGCTCCGGTTCCAGCTCGGCGATAGTCCGATAAGCCGCGCGCAGCTCTTCGCGGTCCATAACCTCGAAGTCCTGACCGCCGGTGACGGCGGAGACCCGCTCGATGGTCTCCATGTCCAGCGCCTCTTCACCGACAGTGGCGGGGTCGCCAATGGCGATGGTATAGATCCGGATATCGTAGGTCGCGGCCACCTTGGCGGCATCCACCGGTGGCACGGTGCTGCCGGTGTCGTTGCCGTCGGTCAGCACGATCAGCACACGATTTTTCGAGTCACTGTCCTTGAACAACTTAATGGCCAGCCCGATGGCATCGCCGAACACGGTGCTCTGGCCCGCCATGCCAATTTCGGTTTCCGCCACTAACTGCGCCCACACTGTGTGATCGTCGGTGAACGGGGACTGCAGGTAGGCGGCGCTGCCAAATACGATCAGTCCCAGGCGGTCGGTGTTGCGTTGATTGGCCAGGTTTTGGAGGCCGCGTTTAACCACTTCCAGTCGGTTCAGTGTCTCGCCACTGGGCAGGCTGAAATCACGTGCTTCCATGGAGCCGGACAGGTCCACCGCGATCATCAGGTCGCGTCCGGATTTCTGCTGCTCGATGGGCGGGCCGATCCACTGGGGTTTGGCCGCCGCGAGCACCAGGCATAACCAGGTGAAGCCTACCAGGAAATGCTGGGCCCGGTCCCGGCGCAGGATCATGGCACCCGTATCCGGGCGCTGCTCGCTCAGCTCCACCAGCTTGTCAAAAAAGGGTACTTTGACCGAATCCCGGCTCTCCTTGTAAGCGGGTAGCAGACGCATTACCAGGGGCAGCGCCAGCAGTATCAATGCCCATGGATACACCAGCTCAAACATCGTACATATTCTTATGCTCGCGCACCCAGGTGCGGCAGGCGGCAATCAGTGGCTGCCCGGTCGCCCCTGCCACGGGGCCAGTCCGATAAGCACCCACCGCCAATAACTGACCCTGCTCATTTGAGAAAGGGGGTGTGGCACATTGCCGGTTGAGAAAATCGACCCACTCCTCACCGGACAGACTGGCCACCTGCTCGCGGGAGAAAGCCGCCAGCGCGGTGAGTTTCAGTAATCGATTAAGCTCAGCCACCAATGTGGATCGCTCGGCGGTATCGGCCAATCGCTGTAAACGCACAGCTGCTTCCCGTCGATAACGGTTGCGGTACCAGTGACGCAGGCGCTGCCAGCTGTAGCGGGCGATTACCGCCAGCAACGCTGCCCCCAGCCACCACCAACCGGTGGTCTGGGGCAGCCAGCTTATCGTCTGGGGAGAAACGACTTCCACAAAGTCACCAAGCGCGTAGTTACCAAAGGCCTCTGGCAGTGGCGGGGCGCTGCTCACTGTAGCACCCTTTGTCCACCCAGCTTCTCCCTGAGTTGGTCCGTGACGGGTGTCGCCGTGTCTACCGGCAGTACAGGAATATGGTGGCGCTTGAGTTCCCCCTGTACATGGGCGACGGAACTCTTGAAACTGGCTTCGAACTTTTCCCCCAGACCCTGGTGCGCCGGGTCTAACTCCAGTTGAAACCTGCCATCGCTGACCACCAGTTTACTGGCGTTGGAGATGTCTCGCTCCAGTGGGTCGAATACCAGTGAGCAGATGATGTCGTTGTGCTGGCTGATACGGCGGATGGTCTTGATCGTGGTCTCGTCCCAGCCGTAAAAATCGGATATCAACACCACCAGGTAGTCGTGGCCGATACTGCGCTCCAGCATTTGCAGGGCCTGTGCCAGACTCCTGGGGTTGCTGCGGCGATCGGGTGCTACCGACAGGTCATTGTTCATAGCTGTCAGGTCGCCCAGCCAGCCTATGACCTTGCGCTCGTTGCGGGTGGGCTTAACCTCCAGGATCTCGCTGTCGTTGAACAGGATGGCGCCGATACGGTCCCCCACGGCCAGTACTCGCCAGGCGGTGACGGCGGCGACTTCGGCGGCGACCACTGATTTCATTTTTTTCTCACTGCCGAAAAACATGGGCAGGCGCTGGTCTACCACTGTGATAACCGGCCGATCCCGCTCCTCGGTATAGACCCTTACATGTGGTTTGCCGGTGCGGTTGGTTACCCGCCAATCCATGGTGCGGATATCGTCACCCGGCTGGTAATGGCGCAACTCATCGAAATCCAGCCCGCGCCCGCGCAGGCGGGATCGCTTGCGGCCACTGAGCAAGGAGCGTACCGGTTGTCGCGGCAGGTAGTTGAACCCCTGGGAGCTGTAGCGCAGCCTTACCAGGGCGTGCAGGTTGGTGTAGATGTCTTCGGTGGTGGAACCACTCATGACTAACCTACCGCGACCTGCGCAATGATCTCGTCGATGATGACATCGGGTGTCACATGATCAGCCAGGGCGTCGTAAGTCATGATCAGGCGGTGACGCACGATGGCATGCAGTACCGAGCGCACGTCGTCCGGGGTGACATAGTCCCGCTCATCCAGCCATGCGCTGGCGCGGCTGGCCCGGTGCAGGGAAATACTGGCACGGGGGCTGGAGCCGGTATCGATCCAGTGCGCCAGTTTATCGCCAAATTTCTCCGGCAGGCGGGTAGCCATCACCAGGTCCACGATATATTGCTCCACAGCCTCTGACGCTTGCATCTTCTGGATGCTGTCCCTGGCGGCGAAAATATGGTCCTGGGGTATC
This sequence comes from Gammaproteobacteria bacterium, assembly GCA_003646415.1. GTDB lineage: Bacteria > Pseudomonadota > Gammaproteobacteria > Pseudomonadales > Halieaceae > JBALVO01. The sequence goes on along the minus strand of QNFS01000011.1, from coordinate 11,272 downwards.
ATTTTCAGCACTGCTGTCTGCTGCCCCTCCTCAGCCTGTAACATCCGTATTATCGCCAGTTCCGCCTCCGATTGCGGATAATCCACCGATATCTTCATCAGGAAACGATCCATTTGTGCCTCCGGCAGTGGATAGGTCCCCTCCTGCTCGATGGGGTTCTGGGTCGCCAGCACCATAAACAGGGCGGGGAGTGGGTAGGTTTTGCCCGCCACAGTAATCTGCCGTTCTTCCATGGCCTCAAGCAGGGCGGACTGCACTTTGGCCGGGGCGCGGTTGATTTCGTCTGCCAAGACCAGTTCATTGAAAATTGGTCCGGGCTGGAATTGCAGCTCGGATTTACCGTGGTTATCCTGATAGATCTCACTGCCTGTAATGTCTGATGGTAGTAAGTCAGGGGTGAATTGTATGCGACCCAGATCGGCTTGCAGGACTTGCGACAAGGTCTTGATAGAGCGTGTCTTGGCGGTGCCGGGCAGGCCCTCCAACAGGACGTTGCCGTTGCACAGCAGGGCCAGCGTGAGGGTGCGTACCACCTCTTCCTGGCCGATGACCGACTGGGCCATTTGCTGCATCATGGAGTGTATGGCGCTGTGATGTTCGCTGGACAATATCATGCTCCCGTTGATATCTGACTGGCTGGATAGCCCTGTGGCTTTGACCAGTATAGCTGTTGTGGGTGCGAGTTTTTAGCAAGCCCAGGCACGTTTTGCCCGGAATCGTTGTGATAGGTAGTCCATCTGGCCGGCCAGCACCCGATCCTTGGCCAGGAAGTGCCATTCCCAGGAGTTGGGCCTGAAGGGGACGGCCAGCAGAGGCATGTGCGCCTCCTCAGGCGTGCGGTTATCTTTTTGCCAGTTGCAGCGCCTGCAGGCGGCCACCACATTTTCCCAGCGGTCGGTGCCGCCCCTGGACGTTGGCAGTAGGTGATCGCGAGTCAGTTCCGAACGGGAACATTGGCGCCCACAATAGAGGCAACGATGATCGTCGCGGCGAAACAGGGTGCGATTGCACAGTGGTGGAGTGAAACCCCGCACAATTTTGCCTGCGATGGCAACGATGGGTTGCAGGTCTATGCGCGAGCGTACACCGTTGAGACGTTGGGTACCACCAAATACAGGGGGAAGGGTGTCCCCGATGCCATAGATGACATCGCCCTTGGCATACGCGGTAATTGCCTCGTGCAGGGCGATCCAACCGCGAGGTTGGCCGGCCAGGTCCAGTCGCAAGATCGTTTGCATGGTCTCCCACTCATAAGGTTGGGCTAACGCTACTGCAAAAATGCGGCAACTACAATCGTGAATATTAAGCCAGTGCGCATCTGGAAACACGTACTGCTAACTTTGACGTTATTCCCGCGCAGGGATGACAAAAAAGGAAGTTTCCGGACGCGCACTAAGCTAGACCCGGTACTGTCTTTCGAACTCCTCCACAGGCAGGGGTCGATCAAAAACATAGCCTTGCAAAATATCGCAGTGCAATTCCGCCAGGCGATTCGCGATATCGAGGTTTTCCACCCCTTCGGCCACTACCTTTAAGGAAAAGTTGTGTGCCAGGTCGATTACCGCCTTGACGATAGCGTGGTCCTTTTCAGATTCCATCATGCGCAGTACAAAATTTTTGTCAATCTTGATTTCATCAACCGGCAGGTCGCGAAAATACGCCAGCGATGAAAAGCCGGTGCCGAAGTCATCCAGGGAGATTTTTACGCCCAGGTCGCGCAGCCTGGCGAGCTGGCTGAGCATAACGTCCTGGTTATCAACCATGATGCTTTCTGTGACTTCCAGATTGAGCCGCGCCGGTGTCACCCCATGTATTTCCAGGGCGTCTTGCACGACAGACAGGATATCGTCTTCCAGCAGTAGCGCAGGAGAGATATTGACGGCGATGGAAAGTTGATCCGGCCAGCGGGCCAGGCGGGCCACGGCGGACTTGATTGCCCACCAGGTCATCGGTTTAATGATTTCGTGTCGCTCCGCCACATCTATGAACTGATCGGGAGTAATGACCTTTTGATCTGTGGTATGCCAGCGCATCAGTGCTTCCGCGCCGATCAGGGAGCGATATCCCGCATGTATTTTCGGCTGGTAGTACAGCTGCAATGCACCCTGCTCGAGGGCGACCTCCAGTTGTTCTACCAGTTTCTGTTCATCACCGGCGTTCATCCCGCACTGGGGTGAATACACATCGAACAGGTGGGATTTTTTCTTTGCCTGCCATAGTGCCATGCCAGCCTGCTGCATGGCCAGTTTCAGATCCTTATCCCGGCCGTTGACTTCAGCGAACCCTGCGCGCACCTCCAGTGGCATTGGCCGTCCCCGGTGATAATGCGGCTCCTTGAAAATCCTGCCGAGCTTGGCGGCCGCCAACTCCAGTTCGCCCTGGCTACCGATATCCTTGAGAATAACGCAGATCCGGTTGTTGTCGAGCAGGCGCCACTGATCCCTGGAGCGCACCCAGCCCTTGAGTCTATCGTGAAACACATCGTGCAATGCCCGTGAAGAAGCCGTTCCATGGAGTTCGAACAGGTCATCGGTGTCCGTCAGTTCCACCAGTCCGAGCACGCTGTTTTTCCTGGGGGAAATCAAATGAAGTACTCCTCACTACTGATACCGTGGGTGCCCGGGAGTAACTCACGGGCGATCCAGCGCTCCCCCTCCGCAGCGATGCTCTGGTTAGCCAGATCGACAACCCTGAGGGAAGTCATTTGTTTTTTCCCGGCATCCAGCACAATTACGACCTCTGGTTTCAGCCGGCGCGTATTGTTTTGCGTAACCACAATGGCGACCTCTCCAGTGTTCAGCTCCACCATGGTGCCGGTGGGAAAAAGGCCAATGGCCTGCACAAACTGCTCTACCAGGGCTTCCTGGAACAGGGAGCCTTTGCAATCCAGCAGTTCCTGGGTTGCTTCATGGGAGGTGCGCGCTGATGCATAGGGGCGCGCGGTGATCATGGCGTCGTAGGTATCCACCAACCCGGCGATGCGGGCCAGCAGGGGAATGGCGGCGCCTTCTATGCCTCGTGGATAGCCCGAGCCGTCCATCCGCTCATGGTGGTTTTCAATGATCGCCAGGATCTCAAAGTCGACATCCTTTGATTGGGCCACCATCTCGGCGCCCATAATAGGATGTGCGCGCACGATTCTGAGCTGTTGATCAGTGAGATTCTCCGCCTGATCCAGTAGTTCTGGCGGCAGCTGGGTCATACCCACATCGCACATGGCGCAGCCCACTGCGAGTTTTTCCAGTTCATCCCGATGCAGCCCCAGATGACGCCCGACTATCGCCGCCCATACAGCCATGGATATACCATGATGATAGCGGTATTCGCCGCTCTCTTTCAGGCGTAACAGGGCCGCCACAGCTTCCTGGTTGCGAAACACTCCTTCAATTAGCGGGTTGACGGCCTCCTGTACCGCACTGATGTCGCCCTGGAGACCGTTGCGCAGGGAGTCAAAGACCCTGTCCAGAGTGTCGGCGGCTGTTTCGAAAGAAACCCTGGTGCGCTGGAACTCTTCGCTGAGCTCCAGCCTGTCTTTTGGGTTGGGGGCGGTGGGTGCGGTAGCCAGGGCAAGCGCCAGTGGGCGTCCCTTGTACTCTGCGTCTACATACACATGCTCAACGTAATTGGACACGTGGAGAATTTCGCTGGTATCGCGCACCACGAAGCCTTGCAGGGCGAAGGGAGTTTCCAGCCACGGCCTGTCGAGCTCGGCAATAAACATGCCGGGCTCTAAACTCATGGCTGGGACCTTGACCAAACGCATTCCGCCTTCTCCAGGCGTTACTCCTTATCTGACAAATTACAGGCCCACGGATAATTGTCGATGGAGCAGGCTGAAAAGTGTGAACTGGGTCCCTGGTTGCGTGGGGTTTGTGACGTGCTTCGCAGAAAAATACTACTATTGGGCGATCCAGGTTGCCGTTACAAGCTCCTTGCTTCCCGCCAGCACCCGGCCCTCGAAACGCTCCCCCGTCCTCAGCTCGCCCACACCCTCGGGGGTACCGGTCATGATAATGTCACCGTCCTCCAGGGTGCGCTTGGTCAGGTCCAGGCCGAAGCCCACCGCGGCCAGTTTCCCACCCTCTATCACAAAGGCCAGTTCACCTTCGTAGTGCAGCGGCTCTCCCGCTATCTGTGAGCGCAGGATGTCACTAATGGCAGAATTGGGTTTGTTGAAGACCACCATCTGGTCGGGAATTTCGTTGCCCAACTCCTCGATATGAGCGACATAGTTACGGCCGATACAGACGACTTTGGACGGGGTGACGCGGCGGCCGATGACGGTAATGGTTTGCATAGCTGTCTCATCGAGTGGGGGGTTTGACGATTTAAGTATAGCCTGAACGAAAACTGTTCGGGCAAAACCGGGCGTTTGTCATCATATGCGTTCCGGTTTATTGACCGACTGCTGCTGTTGCCCTATTAATTGATCCACACAGCTCGATAAGGGCAGCTCACCAATGCAACACAAGGAAGTGGCGCATGGCACATCACATATCCACAGGATCAGTGTTTTTTGGTATTTGGGTATTATCCGGCGCGGGCATGGCCGGCGCATTACCAGAAACTCAGCCTTCAGTTGATCCCCGGCCGGCAACGGCTGCTTTGATCGAATCCTACCGCGCGGCGAACCCGGGTGTGCATGGCAGTATGCCTGCGATGGCGCATCAACCCCAAAAGCAAAAATCGAGGCAGGCGCCACCTGCTAAAGCCAGGCCCGGTGGCTCCAAGCTGTCGGTATCAATGCCCGCCGGGAAAAACAAATAGAAACGCTACTCATGGAGCTGGAAATGAAAGGATTCATTCGGGCTATCACCCTTGCGCTTTTAACCGTTACACCCCAGGCATTTTCTGAAGATGAAATGCGGGACTTTTATGCTGAGCCGGGGATGAATCCCTTCAAGACATCGGCAGGGCAGGACGTGACAGAAAATATTGATCCCTTCAGCGGCAATGTTCAGCTCAGCTATGTGGATTTGTCCATTCCCGGCAACGGCGGCCTGGATATCAATATTGCCCGCTACTACAACCTGCCCCAGAGTTCGCCCGGTTATGCCAACCCCTTCGGTTATGGTTGGACCATGCATTTTGGCCGCATCACCATAGGTTCGGGTCACGCCAGTCAGTTGTGTGGCACCGGTTTGGTGCCGGGTGGTGATACCCTGGATAATCCATCGATTGAGATGCCCAGTGGTGGCAGGGAGTTGTTGGTACACAGCTCGGCGCTGAATGACGGCACCTATATAACGAAGTCAAACTGGAAAGCACAGTGTATCGACCCCACGGATTACACCAGGGGGATAGTGGCAACAGCACCCGATGGCACCGCCTACTACATGCATGAGTATGTTTTCATGCAAGGGGAAGACGGGCCGGCTGGAGAAGCGGCACCGACGGTAGAGACCTGGCTGACCAACCAGATCGTAGACCCTTATGGCAACACTCTCGATTTGACCTACCTGAGTGTCGCCAGTGGCATGAAACTCGTTACCCGGATCGATGCGTCCGACGGCCGGCAGGTGACGTTCGATTACCTTGATGCAAATAATTCCCCGGTAACTGCCGGCAGTGTGAATGCGCGCTTGACCACCATCAAGGCCAACGGTCAAACCTGGGAGTATCAGTATGCCCCCTTCAGTGGCGGTGCAACCGGCTGGGGCTTTGTTGATCACTACGAATTAACGTCCGTGGTGCGCCCGGATGGCACAAGCTGGAATTACGAATACGGCTCGATCGTTTCGGAGCCCGGCTACAGGCGTCTGTCCAGGGTCGTCTATCCCACCGGTGGAGCTGTTAATTACAGCTATCAATGGCTGAGACCCTACCTGCCTAATCCGGATTTCCGTATTGTTGCCATCGACACCAAAACACAAACCAACCCGGGCTACCCGGCCGGTAGCTGGGTCTATGAATTCGCTCCGGGGTCCGTAGATTTTGCCAACCTGGGTGTGCAGCCACTGCCAGAAAATGCCGGAAGAATGGCGGATTTCACCCGAATTACAACGCCGGAAGGGGTGGAGGCTATTTATCATGTAGGCTATTGGGCACTGGTTGGAACACACGATATTTTGTGGGAGATGGGCCTGAAAATCAGGCACCAGTTTCTTGAGGTCGACCCCGCGAACGGCTCTTTGCGGCCGTTGCGTACCATCAGTAATTCCTGGGATTCCAGAGCCATATCCGATGAGGTCTACCGGGGAGGGATATTATCAGCCCTGTGGGACTCGAAGACTTTTGCCCCGGTGCTTGTTGCTCAGAATGTTGTTCTGGACGGCTACTCCTATGTGACCGCGTACAGTAATTACGATGCTTTCGGCAACGCGGGAACAACCACCCAATACAGTATCTACCCCAACGAAAATGCTGATCGGATCACCGATACAATCTACCAGAACAATACCGTCGGCTGGTTTATCGGCCTGCCGGAAATCGAGACAGTTAGCCAGGGTGCGGCAGTTATTGGCAGCGTAACACGCAGCTATAATGAGAAGGGGCGCCTACAATCTGAAGATCGTTTTGGTGTCACGACACTCTACGCCTACAGCGAACAGGGGGATCTTGCCACTGTTACCGATGCCAGAGGATATACCAGCAATTACAGCAACTATTTTCGCGGAACGGCGCAGTTAGAGGAGCTACCGGATGGCAGTCAGCGTCGCAGCGTGGTAAATAACTCGGGCTCTGTGGCATCAAAAACCACCGGCAGCGGTCACACCACATCGTTTACCTACGACGGCTTGAACCGCTTGACCCGCATCGATTACCCCCTGGGAAGTGATGTCACTATCGCCTGGAATGCCACAGGTAAAGTGCTACTGCGTGGTGCGTATCAGGAGTCTGTGGATTGGGACGGCTTCGGCCAGAAAATCCGGCTCACGCGCAAGGACCTGGTAAGCGGCGACAGCTACAGGCGCGCTTTTGACTACGATGAGTCGGGCCGCAAGATATTCTCATCGGACGTTAACTCGCCCAATGGTATTGGCTGGGAGTACGACGTTATCGGCCGAACAATTCGCACCATCAATCAGGATGGTACGTCCAGATCCGTAGTCCATCAGGGCGCCCACCGGGAACTGCACCGGGATGAAAACGACAATGTGGTTGACTACCGGTACCAGGTGTATGGCTCGCCGGAAAACCGCTACCTGAATTGGACAATTGCCCCTGAGGGTGTTGGCACGCGTATCAGTCGTGATGCCTACGGCAATATCACCGGGGTATTCCAGGGTGGCTTGGACCCGGATAACCCGGCCCAGTACCTGGGATACACACAGTCCTTCGGGTATAACAGTCGGCTACAGTTGATCTCCATTGATAGCCCTGCGGACATCGGGTTGACCACTTATGGCCGGGACATGCTGGGCAATATGACTTCCAGGCAGGTTGGCGCCAGCGGCACGACAGGCTACACCTACGACCCAATGAACCGCGTGGAAGCTGTTGACTATCCCGGGGCTGCGCCTGATATCAGCTATAGCTACGATGCGGATGGCAGGGTCAAAGCTATAAGCAACAGCAACGCGACCCGGACCTACGACTATAACGAGAACGGCAATCTGGTTGGTGAATACATCACTATCGGCAGCGCGAGCTATTCGCTGGCCTATACCCTGGATGACCTGGATCACCTGTCGATGTTGACCTACCCCTCCGGGAGAACCGTGAGTTATGCACCGGATGCGTTGGGCAGGCCAAGCCAGGCCGTGCCTTATCTTTCGGGTGTGTTCTACCACCCGGATGGCAGCCTGCGCCAGCTGGCCTATGCCACTGGCAGGATCGTGGATTTCACTAGAACGATGACTAATCAGTTGGACACTATTTCTGTAACCGGGTTGGTTGCACTGGACTACGACTATGATGCCGCGGGAAACGTAATGGCAGTACAGGACCAACTAAACCCATCGACCAATCGATCTATGAGCTACGACGGGCTGCACCGCCTGAAGTCCGTCGATGCAGGCTGGGGAACATCGGCCTATGAATATGACGCTTACAGCAACCTTACCCGAAAAAGTGATCCGGCCCGCACCAACCGCAGCCAATACTACCAGTACCTGGGCCTTATGCTCGACCAGATATCCTATGACGGCGCTGCAGCCCAGAGAGCCTTTTCCTACGATGATTACGGCAATATCAGCTACAGTGACGACGTAATCTATGACGTGTTTACGGGGCTCCCCCAGGAGGTGCGCACCACCCGCCAGCACGTGTTTGATGATGCGGGGAATATGGTATTCAGCCGCAAGGCGGCCAGAGATGAACTGGACAATATTGACCCGTCCAGAAGTGGCAGTTTCTCCTCGGAGTACGATGGTAAGAACAACAGGATCAGGAAGATCAACCATTCCGATAACAACCGTATAACGGAATATGTCTATTCGGATGATGGTTTGTTGCGTGGAGAATACGATGAGGCTGGCACCTATTACGGCAACGAGTACTTCTATCTGGGCACCCGACAGATCGCCACGGCGAAAGTAAATTCGCCGCCCCTGGTCTCCCCTGGGGATGACATACAGACCTATAGTGGCCTGACGGTACAACTTTCTGCGAGCCATTCTGATGTTGATGGTGAAATTGTCACAATTGAGTGGAGCCAGGTATCCGGCCCCGAAGTCACTATTGATAATCCGACATCGAGCAGTACCTTTTTTACAGCGCCGACTTTGTCCAGCGAGTCGACTATTGTGCTGCAGTACGCCGTTACGGATGATCGGGGCGCCCAGTCGACGCAGCTGCTTACAGTGGTCGTGGCGGTAAACCACCCACCGACGGCGGATGCCGGTCCGGATGTGAATGCCCTGGCAGGCACGTCTGTACAACTCGACGGCTCCGGATCATCCGATCCGGAGGGCGCCATAAGCTATAGCTGGTCGGGTAATTACCTGAGTGACGCCAGTGTGGTCAATCCTGTGATTGATCTTCCCGAGTTGGGGTTTAATTACTCGGGGAATTATACGCTGACGGTAACTGACTCCCTCGGTGTGACCGCTACGGATACAGTGACGGTGAATGCCTTTACGCTGCGACAAGACGCCGATCAGGATGGCCTGCCCGACGGCTGGGAGGTCATTAACTTTGGTGGCACCACCTCTTTCGGTGGATCGGATGACCCGGACGGTGACGGCGTGGTCAACACACAGGAATTAGCTGATGGTACGAATCCCAATGTGGCAGACGCCCCCGTCCAGGTTACAAAGCTGGGTGTTATTCGGGGCGACGGGGAGAATGTGGTGGTGTGGGAGCGCACCCCGGCCGCTGCCCGGTTCATCGTTTATTGGACTGATGATCCCGGCCTGCCGATTACTGCCTGGAATCAAACCAGCCTAACCGAGAGATTCTTTGAGCACCGGGGACTCAACAATGGGGTCACCTATCAATATGCGGTAGAGGCTGTGAATGCACTGGGAGGCACAGTGCTGTCGCCCGTCGTATCGGGCGTTCCTGATAGCCTCAGTTGGCAGCCGCCTGAGCGCCTGCCCGATGCAACCGCCAGTTTTGATGCGGCCTCTACATGGGTTGCCGACAACCGCTACGGTGACACGGTAGTACTCACGGAGAAATATGAAGAGTCCTTGTACCGGCTTTATGTTTGGCAGACTGCGGTGTTTGATGACTGGGGTGGCCCCGAGCTTGTCAGTGAAGACAGCAATCCACACAGTTTTGCACAAGTGGCTATAGACGATAACGGCAACGTGCTGGTGTCCTGGGCCGGAGGTGTGGTGGGGTCGCGCAACCTTTATGCGGCCTACCGGCCCTATGCCAAAACGTTCAAGACGCGCCAAACGATAGAAAACTATTCGGCGGATAGCTATGTCGATGGAGACATTGTTGGAGTGTCCCACCTTGAATTTGCCAAAAATGGAAGCGCCTGGGTCTGCTGGCGCCAAAACAGGCTGCACGTGTACAACGGTTACGCGGATACTGACGGCGCCAGTGCCCTTGCCAAAAAGTTTGATCCGCTAAATGGCTGGACTGCTGAGCACAACCTGGAAGTCCTGAATAATGTTGGTGATACCCTTAACCTTAGTTGTGATGTGTCCGGTGACGGACATCTGGTGGCCGCGTGGGAGAGATACAACACCTACGACCCACAGGCGTTCTCTATCGGCGGCTTTGAGTATGATGTGTGGGTCGCGACTTTTGATCCTGACGGTGCCTGGACGGCATCAGAGACTGTTGAGTACCTGAAGGACGGCATCAGGGAAGAGAACGGAATGGGCATCCAGAACTATTTACCCCGGGTGGCCGTGGGAAGCCAGGGTAGAGCTGCTGTTGTCTGGTACAACGAAAGCGATGCTAACATCGAGGCACTGGAGTTTGATTTCTCCGTGTCTGCCTGGCTGCCTCAGGAAACCCTGGAGTCCCGCGGCAAACAGATTCCGGGCGGCAATGCTCACCAGTTAGCATCAAATAAGGGCGGTGACCTGATTGCAGCCTGGGGTAGTAAGTTCAGGGTCAAACCATATGGGGGTGCGAGTTGGGCCAGGTCGAAGTCACTACCTGCCCCCGCCACCCGCCTGGGAATTGATGAGCTGTCCCAGCCATACAGTGCTCACCTGTCGGGGGACGATGTGATCGCAAGCCGGTATATCGGTGGGGCGTGGGCCTCCAGATTACTTAATGAGGCCAGTGATGTTGCAGGCAAATCTGTCCTGGATGTCAGTGCCGGCGTTACCAACGCACTGGCTGTGCATTGGCTTTCCGGGTCTTCACTATTATTTTCCGATGACCAGCCCGCTGCGGTCAATGGCCCGGACGATTCTCCGGACACCACACCACCTGCAACCAGTTTTTCTACCCAGATCAAGAGGGTGAAAGGCGCTAAAAAATATACCATAACCCTACAGCCCGATGAAGTGGCGACAATGTATTTCCGCTTTACCGGACAGGGCGTGATTATCGATGGCGGCACTGACACCACCACCTGGCAAACCTATACACAAGCTGTCGTGGTCCAACTCGATAAAGGTGGCTCAGGCGATTTCGGGTTCTACGCGGAAGACGTAGCCGGGAATGTAGAAGCCATACAACTGGAGATACTGCAATGAAAGTTTCATGGATGAAAGCCCTGGTGTTTGCTGTCAGTCTGATCCCCCTGGCCGGTACAAGTGTCGCCTCGGTCACAGAATATGAAGAAATTATTTACTACCACAACGACGCACTGGGTTCGCCCGTTGTTGCAACAGATGCAAACGGTGATGTGCTCTGGCGAGAAGAGTACTCACCGTACGGCTCACGACTCCTGCTCGAAAGTCAGGAGTCTGATTGT
>QNFS01000010.1 GCA_003646415.1 Gammaproteobacteria bacterium | reverse complement strand
GTTGTCCAGATTGATAAATAGCAGAGCCAGTGGTTTTCCGTTGCGCTCGTTCAGGTCTAATAGCAAGCTGAGTTGCTCGCTGAACAGGCGCCGGTTGGGCAGGGAAGTCAGGCTGTCATAGTAGGCCATCTGATGCAACTGGCCTCTGGTTTCGGTGATTTCATCGGTCGCCTTGTGTAGTTCCTCATCGCGCGTAGACAGCTTGGACGCAGTCTCGTCTACCTTCGAGGTTAGCAGCTTATGATCCACCTCAATTTCTTTCTTATAGTTGCTTACGCCGCCTATCACGCCATTGAGCACCGTTGCGATGTCCTTGAATTCTTTGCCACCTTCAATTTCAACGTATTCCCTGAGTTTGCCAGAGGCCACCTGGTCCGCCAGTTGTGCGAGCTGTGACAGTGGCTCTGTAATACGTCGTGTCATCAACAGAACCGCCACTGTGCCAAGTAAAATGAGTATCAGGCTACTGTAAAACACCCGGCTTACGGTGGGATGAATGCCCTGCAACAATTCTTCCCGGTCTATACCCAGATGTATGTAGCCAATGGCAACAAGGCTGTTTTGCGCGCCGGGCTCTGACAGGGCCTTGACAAAATCCAGGGTGGTGAGGCCCTTTTGAGTTGGGTTGACTGGTGAAAATACAGGCATGGTCAGGTGTATCAGCGATTCTCCCGAGGTCAGTGATGACCAATAACCGGTGCCGGCCGGTTGCCGTTCGGGGCCGAGGCCAATCAAGCCTGGCTCAACGGCGGCAATATTTGCCCTGACGGCCGCAAATGGGGGTAGATTGTGAGGCGGGGAGTTGGCCTGGTCGCGTCTGGCGAGAATCTCGCCAACACTATTGTAGGCAACAGCTACGGACACAGTGGCGGGCTGCAAAAATTCACCCAAAATTTGTACCAGCCTGGCTTCATCCTGGTGGTATATATCCACTTGTAAATCCGGGCGGCTCAGCACTTTTGCCAGCGACCCCTGAACCAGTTGGTCGAGATCGGCCTGGTACTCATGGTGAGCGGTATACCCTGTCAGAACACAGCCCAGAAATATGGCAGCGGCAATAAAGAGGATGTTGATCTTGCCCACAACTGTCATTTCTCTGACCTCAGATCCAGAGTGCGGCGGTACTTTGGAGGGCCGCCAGATCCGGTGCGAGCGGCCAGAAAATTGTGAAGCATCATGTATTGGACTTCCTTCTCGTTCTTATCGTGCGGTCAGTCTGATTATAGTGAGATTTGCGAAACCTGCTAAATAGAGTAAACCTGTAACGGTACACTAAGTGTTCGGAAATAAAACGCAACAATTTACTATCTCTAAAGGAGACTGGATATGAAGTGAAACCCCGAATTGGTAAAAAAAAATGAGAAGGGCCTGCCTGACGATCTGGAAGTGTGGTGGCCAATTGTTGCCAGACCTGTAAATGCCATCCGGGAACAGCCGGTAAAAATAGCTGTTGACACCGTGCAAGAGTCTTGACAATATACAGACCGAACGATCGGTAGACAGGTGGGCAACGGGGTATCAAACATTGAGCGCAACAAAGAAGCCGGAAGCAACCGGCAATACACGGGAGCAGATTATCGAGACCAGTCTGATGCTGTTCGCTAAAAGAGGCTTTTGTGGCGTCAGCATCAGTGAGTTGGGCCGGGCCTGTGGACTGGCTAAATCGTCCGTACTGCACCACTTCTGCAATAAGGCCAGGCTCTACAGCGCCGTTCTCGACCGGGTAGATGAAAGCCTGGAATCCATTGAGGAGTCCGTTCTCAATAATCCCGGTGATATCCAGGAGAAAATAAGAAGCTTGATAGCCAGCCTCTTTCTGTGGTCCGCCGAGCAGCCCGAACATGCCTGCCTGGTCGTTTTCGAACTCCTGGAATTGCGTTCTCGAGAAAGAAAACCCAACCACTGGAACCTTGCGCCTGCGGTCAAGAAGTTCCTGAAATTGATTGAAGAGGGCCAGAGTGCAGGTGTTGTATATGAGTGTGAGCCGGCCGCTGTACTGGAACTGATATTGGGAGCGACCACCTACCGGGTCCTATCGGAGCCAGTCACCGCGGCCATGGTCGGCAAGCCTTACGGTAGCAGGATGCAGTCGAAGCTGAACGGGGACGTGATGGCCCTGCTTGAGAGAGCGATTATTCAGTAACTGTATCTACACTAGCAGTCAATCAGATGTTTTACTTAATTTAAAAATCAAGATACACGGAGACCAAGCTATGAGTTATGAGACTGTCATCTACGAGGTGAACGACCATATCGCAGTTCTTACCTACAACCGACCTGAGCAGCGCAACGCCATCAACCGCCAGATGAATAGTGAGTTGCATGACGCCTGGCAGTGCTTTCGTGATGATGACGATGCGTTCGTCATGGTGATTACCGGCGCGGGGGATTCCACGTTCTGTGCCGGCTGGGACCTGCAGGATGCCGCCGAGTGGCCCCTGCCTGATTGGGATCAGTACCGCAAGGAGCTCTACAACCTGCCGGGCGTTTGCGGCTATACCCGCAAGGTGGATATCTTCAAGCCAATTATCGCCGCTGTTAATGGCTACGCCGTTGCTGCCGGCCTGGAGACCGCCCTGCTGGCCGATATACGAATCGTGGCAGAGAACGCGGTCTTCGGTGCCCTCGAGCGACGCTGGAATATTGTCGGCGGCGATGGTCTCACCGTGCGTCTGCCACTTGTCGTGGGCTACGCTCGCGCTATGGAGATGATTATTACCGGGCGGGCAGTTGATGCTGAAGAAGCGGAGAAATTCGGGCTGGCTAACGAAATTGTACCAAAAGGCAGGGCCCTGGAGCGCGCGATGGAACTGGCCCGGCAGATAGCCGCACTGCCCCAGGGCGGGATCCGTACCGACAAGGAGTCTGTTATGCGTCATATTGGCCACACCCTTGAGGAACGCCTGCGTATTGAGGCGGAGGCTACCCTTTCCATGTGGATGCGCAAAGACTCCCACGCAATTGGCGCTCAGGCCTTCAAAGATGGCACCAGGCCAGAGTGGCCTAACAATGGACTATAATGAACTCCAATGGACTACATTGAATTTTAACGGCACGACTTTTAGTAGGAGTATCCTATGGACTTTTCTATGAGCGAGGACGCTCAACATATACACCAGCAAGTCAAACAATTCATGGACGAGTTTGTCAATCCGGTAGAGGATGAACTGCACCAACCGGTAAAGGGCGATCACTGGAGCATCGCGCCGATATTGGAGGAACTGAAACAGAAGGCGAAAGCCCGGGGCTTGTGGAACATGTTTCTACCCCCTTCGTTTGATGGCAGTGGCCTCAGTAACGTGGATTACGCTCCTATCTGTGAAACCATGGGGCGGACCTTCGGTGCACCAGAAATTTTCAATTGTAGTGCTCCCGACACCGGCAATATGGAAGTGCTGCTGCACTTCGGCAGCGAGCAGCAAAAAGAGCAGTGGCTGACGCCGCTGCTGGAAGGCGAAATCCGTTCCGCCTTTTCCATGACCGAACCGGATGTGGCCAGCTCTGACGCGACCAATATCAGTACGCGCATAGAGCGCCAGGGCGACCACTATGTTGTTAACGGCCGCAAGTGGTGGACATCGGGAATCGCAGATCCACGCTGCGAACTGTTGATCGTGATGGGCAAGACTGATCCGGAGGCGTCCAGGCACCGGCAACACTCGATGATTATCGTGCCGCGCAACACACCCGGTGTGGAGGTGGTGCGCAACCTGAGCGTGTTTGGCTTCGACGATGCGCCTCATGGTCATTCCGAAGTGATATTCAATAATGTAACAGTACCCACTGAAAATATATTGCTCGGGGAAGGTCGGGGTTTTGAGATCGCCCAGGGGCGCCTGGGGCCGGGCCGTATTCACCACTGTATGCGCGCCATGGGCGTGGCGGAGCGAGCACTGGAATTGATGTGTTTGCGAGCCAAAAGCCGTGAAGCCTTCGGTGGGCCACTGTATAAAAACGATGTGGTACTGCACACTATCGCTCGATGCAGAATGGAGATTGACCAGGCGCGATTGTTGACCCTCAGGGCGGCGTATATGATGGATACCGTCGGCAACAAGGCGGCGCGCAAGGAAATAGCCATGATCAAGGTAGTGGCGCTGCAGGTGGTTTGCTCGGTAGTCGATCGCGCAATTCAGGTACACGGCGCTATGGGGGTCAGTCAGGACACCTTTCTGGCGCACGCCTACAGCCTTCAGCGAGCCCTGCGTCTTGGCGATGGCCCCGATGAGGTCCACACGGCAGCGGTGGGAAAACTTGAGATGCGACAATACCTGTAAGCGAGCTATGTCAGCAGGGGAGCACGGGCGAACTTGAAGGAAAAAGTGCTGTTGTAACCGGTTCCGGCAGTGGTGTCTGGCTGCCCCACACACAGGCCAATGCCCTGCGTATGGATTCCGTGAAAGATCAGCTATAGTTCTGGATAGAAGCCCAGGAGATCGACGGATGCACAGTGCATTGGCAGAAGAGTTAAAAGCCGCTTTGGAAAGGCAATGGGCGCGCCCGGTTGATATCGATGGGCTGGAGCGACTGTCTGTCGGCGCCTCCCGGGAAATGTGGCGATTCGATGCGCTTTCCGAGGGCGGTACATTCCCGCTTATCCTCCGCCATCCGCCGGCCGATGTGACAGAAGCGGAGTACGAAACCGCGCTGGTGGCGACAAGATCCTGTGAGCGTGAACTGCAACAGGCTCTTTATGAGCAGGGCGTCAAAGTGCCTGAAGTCATTGTCGCCCTGGGAGGTGAAGACACCGAAGTGCGCACCGGTGGCTTTATCATGGAACGCCTGCCAGGCGAGGGAATGCCCCAACGAATCCTGACAGATTCGACTTACAGCAACAGTCGAAGGCGGCTGCCACAAGATCTCGCAGAGGCGATCGCCACCGCACACGGCGTACCTGCCAGTGCCCTGCCACCACTCGCTACTCTCAGCGTCGATACACAGATACAACTGTTTCAGCAACTCGCCGAGCGCTCCGGCATGGAACACCCGGGGTATGAATGGGCTCTGTGCTGGCTTAGGGAGAACAAGCCCCCGGAGGTTCCGGTGACGCTAGTGCACGGGGATTTTCGTTTGGGTAATTTTGTGGCGGACGAAAATGGCCTGAGCGGTATTGTCGACTGGGAACTGGCTCACCTGGGAGACCCCATGGAGGATCTGGCCTGGCTCTGCCTGCGTTCCTGGCGATTCTCCCGCCCCGATCTTCCCGTCGCCGGCCTCACATCCCGGGAGGCACTGTTTAAAGCCTATGAAAAAGTCTCCGGAGCAACTGTGGACCCTGGCCGCGTACACTTCTGGGAAGCCCTGGGCAATATCAAGTGGGGTGCCATCTGCTTGATGCAGAGCAATCGCTATCACACCAGCGAGGATAAAAGCGGTGCTATAGAGAACGCCGCCATAGGGCGCAGGTTTGACGAAGCCCTCTATGACTTTTTTCATGTAATTGACAAGGTACACTAGCCATGTATAGCGCACCGCCCCATGCCCAGGAGATGATCTCAGCACTGAGCCGGTTTATCCGCAACGATGTCATTCCGCAACTTCAACCCTATCAGCAATTCCAGAGCAAGGTCGCCATCAATTTGCTGGAGATTTTACGACGGGAGTTTCACTCGCGTGGCGAGATCTCCGAGCGGCAGCGGCAACGCCTGCAGCGGATTCTTGACAGTGAAGTGGATGACCTGGCTCAGCTCAACAGCCAACTGTTAGACAAACTGCGCGGCGGTGACGTCACCTGTACTGATATGCTGGTCAAGCGGCATATCCAGCAGAGCCTGGAAGAGAATCTCTCTATCAGTAATCCGCGCTGGCTCGAGCCATATTGACCCTGGTGCTCCAACCCCATGCCATTTGCGCCGATAACAAAATGCTTGTGGAGCAAGTAACCCCGGGGCGGGGAAAATACTGCTCGCAGTTCAGGCACATTTAATCGTGGCAAAAACTCTCTAGGGCATATGGTGTTCGGTTGTGCTAGTCTGGTGCACATCCGAAAACACCAATATTTCCCTGGAGTGTCATTCCCGCCTGCGCGGGAATGGTGATGGTTTTCGGATGCGCTCTAATCCAGTATCACAATTCAAACAGTCTAATTGGTAATCAGCATGGATCTTTCATTTGGTAGTGAATACACCGTATTTAGAGAAGAAGTTTGTCAGTTTGTGCAACAATATAAGGACAAACAACCACCGCCAGACAGCCAGTACGGCAAGGAGACGCTGGCGTGGCAGAAGCTGCTCATCGAGAATGGTTACCACTCTCGCACCATCCCGAAAGAATATGGCGGCTACGGTGCCGAGCCAGACATCATTAAATCCAGGATCATCACTGAAGAATTTGGTGCCGCCCGGATGAATGCCGGATTCGGTGGGCAGGGTATCTCCATGCTGGTACCCGTACTTCTTGAAATGGGCACCGAAGAGCAAAAACAACAATTTATAAAGCCGACAATTCACGGTGAATTGCTCTGGTGCCAGGGATATTCTGAACCCGGCGCAGGCAGTGACCTTGCAAGTCTGACTACCAAGGCTGTATTGGACGGCGACGAGTGGGTCATCAACGGTCAGAAAATCTGGACGAGTACCGCCCACATGGCTGACTGGATATTCTGTCTGGTGAGATCAGAACCCGAAGCTCCCAAGCATCAGGGGATTTCATTTTTATTATTCAAGATGGATACTCCGGGAATTGAGGTTCGTCCACTTGCGGACATGACCCTGAATGCAAATTTCAATGAAACTTTTTTTACTGATGTTCGCGTTCCGCAACATCAGATCGTGGGTGAACGTGGACAGGGCTGGATGGTTGCCAATGCTATCCTCGGTCATGAACGAGGTTCACTGGCCCCGCCGGAAGTCGCACAGAACAGGCTTGATGGTGTTATCAAGTTGATGCAAACAGAGACAATCAATGGTGAAAAATTAATCGACAATCCAGCCTTCCGGGATCGGCTGATGAAACTGCAGGGGCGTGTAATGGCCATGCGCTACAATGATATGCGGCTCCTATCGGCGCGCATCAACAAAAACAAGGATGCCATGTTTGCCGGGATGATTGTGAAACTCATGGGTACAGAGCTGCGACATGAGATTGAAGGGCTGGCTATCGATGTCATGGGCGAAATCGGACTGTCCTATGAAGATAACCCCTATACACGTGGCCATGGTAGCTGGCAGTACCAGTACATGTTCTACCTGGGACTCATCATTGGTGGTGGTACATCGCAAATTCAGAAAAACATCATTAGTGAACGGGGTCTTGGCATGCCGAGAGAACCTAAAGTTGAAGCGAAATAGGAGAATTAGATATGGAATTTGGTTTATCTCAGGAGCAGATTCTCCTGCAGGACAGTGTTAATAAATTCTTAACGGATCAGGCGCCGCTTTCTGAAGTCAGGGAAATCGCATCTGGCGAATCCGGCGATGCCGATATCTGGCGCGGGTTGGCAGAGCTGGGCATTACAGGGCTGTTAATTCCCGAGGCAAACGGAGGTGTTGGCCTCGGCTGCCTGGATGCCGCTGTTGTTGCGGAATGCCTGGGTTATCATGTAACGCCCGGCCCTTTTATTACCTCAGCGGCAATGGCGCCCATCTCCCTGCTGGCTGCGGGAAAGGATGAACTCCTGGCGAAGATTGCAGCCGGGGAACATCGGGTCGGTATCGCATTTGGCGAGGCCATCGGTGCCAGAAACGATGCCGGCATTACGGTAACAGACGCAAGCATGACGGGAAAATGTATTTTTGTTCTTGATGCGGATGCAGACAGTTACCTGATCGCGACCCCCGATAAGAAAATCTTTCTGGCAAATGCAGATGCTGTAGAGCGAAAGCCGCTGACAACTGTGGACAAGACCCGCTCCACTTGCGAACTTATTCTGAATGACGTAGTGGTGGAATTAATTTCAGATGACCCGGAGGTTTACGAGCGCACGCTGGATATTGGTAGGGTCATGCAGGCAGCGGACACACTGGGTGCGGCACAAAGTATGGTGGATCAGGCTGTTGCCTACGCAAAAGAACGCAGGCAATTCAACCGTGTCATTGGTTCCTTCCAGGCTGTTAAGCACATGTGTGCGGAAATGGCAGCCAACCTTGAGCCCTGCCGTTCTATGATCTGGTACGCAGGTCATGCGATGGATGATGTCCCCGAAGAAGCGCGGCTGGTTGCCTGTCATGCCAAGGCACATTTGTCAGAGGTGGGTAAATTCATCTCCAAAACAGCAACAGAAGTGCATGGCGGTATGGGTTTCACCGATCTGGTGGGCTTGCACTACTGGTTTAAACGAATTGGTGCAAATCGACAATTGCTGGGTTCGCCTGAACTTGTCAGGGAAGAGGCTGCCCGTTTGCAAGGGTTGGCGGCTTAAGAGACTTTTGGGGTCAGTGCGCGAAATAGACAACTCTGTAATTTATTAGGTAGATACTGTGACAACTATAAACTGGGTGATTCTTGCAATTTTCATGCTGATGGGTTCTGTTGCGCAGGCGGATTCACAAGCGCAGTTGCATAAAACTCTTGACGGCTTTCACCAGGCGGCGATGCAAGCGGATACGGATCGCTACTTCGCGACCATGGCTGATAATGTGGTTTTTCTGGGCACCGACGGCAGTGAGCGCTGGCAGGGACAGGCCTTTCGTGATTTTGTGCAGTCCCATTTCGCCGCGGGCCGCGGCTGGGCCTATACCGCCGTGACACGTAACATCGTCATCGCAGATGATGGCCAGACCGCCTGGTTTGATGAGTCACTGCACAACGAGAGGCTGGGTTTGTGTCGCGGCAGTGGTGTGTTGGTAAAGTCCGGTGAGGATTGGAAAATCGCCCAATACAACCTGAGTGTGCCCGTGCCCAATGCCATGGTGCATGACGTGGTCGCCGATATTGCGGCAATGGAAGAGGGCGGGGTGGCTACCAGTGATGTCACGGTTGACCCCGCAGCGCCTGAATCCGCAGCAGCCGGGTCAGCGCCGCCTGCCCTCGCCGCTGACGCGGTAACTGGTGAGCCTGCGGCAGACGTGAAACAAACCGCCGATCACTGCAATAGAAAACGCTTTAAAACCAATCGCAAGGCGGGTTGCTGACGCCCCAGCTGTATCTTCGGGTTATTACCCTTGCGCATCAGCAGGTCAAGCTGACAAGAAACACCAGCGGATCGGCAAATCACACAATTTTCAGGTCGATCAATGCTGCTGCAAGAGATTCAGCCAGCCTGATCCGGTTCGTCGGGTGAGTAATACTGTCACAACTCCAGACCTCGTCGGCACCGGCGAGTTTGATTCGCTCCAGTGCGTCGCCAACAAATAGCGGATGCGTCACCATGACAGTGATGCTGGCCGGCTGATAGGGTTTAAGCTCCCTGCACGCGGCTTCAAGGGTGTGACCTGTGCTGGCAACATCATCAACCAGGACGACGTGCCGCTCCTGGTAATCGGCGACAGGCAAAGATACCCTGACATCACTGTCACCAAAACGGTCCTTGTGGGCCACATGGAATTCAAGGTGATTTTGCCGTGCAATGGCTGCGACCCATTGTTCTGATTCTTCGTCCGGGCCTATCAGAATAGGATTTTGTAGCCTGCCATCCAGATAGGCAGACATGGCATCGGTGGCAGCAAGTGCCAATGCACATGCAGCGGGTACCGCATCTTCGAGTCGATGTACACGATGCAAATGAGGGTCCACGGTAATTACTTCATCGAACCAGGTGGCGAGCAGGTTTCCTACAATTCGCTGGCTGATCGCCTCACCAGGATGAAATGCCTTGTCCTGCCGCATGTAGCATAGATAGGGCGCAACCAGAGTAACTTTTTTTGCCCCAAGCTCTCTTGCAGTGGATGCCGCTAAAGCGAGTTCTACCAGTTTCCCGTTGGGCTGATGCAAACTCCGGCATATTAATACGCGCTGTGGAATATGTTCCGGCAGGCGGATACGGCTCTCCCCATCGGGGAAGTAATGTACATCGATCTCTGAAAAATCCAGGCCTGCAGCCGTTGCCAGGTTTCGGGCGGGGCCGCTGTATTCAGGAAAACCGAGTAACAATCCTTTTCTGTTGCTGGAACGCGTCAAGCTGCTTCACTCAAGTGCAGGTGTAGCTCAAGGTCTCTCGTCATCATATTTTTCACCTATATTAAAGCCTGAATCCTGCTCGGCTGACTCTTTGGCAAATTCAAAATCGGCCGGAAACTCAGCGTAAATAGAGTAAATGGACTCACCGACGTTGACTGGATCACCGAGTTTTTTATGCAAATCGACACCTGCGCCCTTGTCCATCGGAGCCCCGGCCAGACGAGCGATATGGGCCAACTGCAGATTATCGATGGCGGTGATATATCCGCTGTGACTGGCAGGCACAGCCTGACGCAGACGACCGATTTGGGGAGGGGTCGGATTTCTTCCCTGCGCATTGATAATTGCCTGCATCTTCGCCAGTGCTCTTCCAGAGTCGAGAATATCTCGGGCAATGGCATAACCCTGCCCCCCACGTATATCAGGATCAAATTCAAGAATTCTACCGGCCAGGTGCAGGCCCTTTTCTCGCAGGTCTACCGGAGCCTGCAGGTCGTTTTTCAGCACCTGCATGATATCGCGCGACTCCAGGACGGGCCCGATACCTCGGCCAACAGGTTGTCGGCCATCTGTAAGCACAACTTCAAGGTTCAGACCGAGATGATCTCCGACATATTCGAACAGCTTGCGCAGTACCAGTGCACCATTGCGACTGCGTACTTTGGCCGTTGCTCCAATGGGAATATCAATGATCAAATGAGTTGCCCCCGCTGCTATTTTTTTGGCCAGGATTGATGCAACCAGTTGACCAGGCGAATCCATTAACAACGGACGTTCAACGGATATCAGGATATCATCCACGGGTGCGAGCCCCGCGGTACCTCCCCATCCCAGGCATGCTCGTTGACTGCGCACGATCTTATGCAGCTGTTGTGGGGAAAGTTCTACCCGGGCCAGCACCTCCATGGTATCTGCCGTACCGGCCGGTGAAGTGATGGCGCGACTGGAAGTCTTGGGTATCAGCATGCCATGCGCAGCCACGATAGGCACGATAAGCATGGTAGTACGATTCCCCGGAATTCCACCAATGCAGTGTTTGTCAACTACCAGGGGCTCGCCCCAATCAAGACGCCTGCCGGTCTCTATCATGGCCTTTGTCAGGTACAGCACTTCATCACGCTCGAGACCAATTTCAGTACACGCTACCAGGAAGGCCGCTATCTCTATCTTCGAGTAGCGGTTTGCGACAATATCCCGGGTAATACCCCGGTAATCATCAAAACTCAGGCGATCTCCGGCGATTTTTTTGTGTACGGATTTGATTGAGTCAGGTATAGGGGCGTGAGCAATTCTTACTGCTACGTTTTCTTTTTTTCCAAATTGACTAAAAGCCTGTTCACACAATCCGAGCTCACCAGGTGCAGTGATAGACTCATCGTCGACGACATTTAGTATGGCAATGATCGATTGTCCGTTCTCCTGGTTGTGAATTTCGATCTTGCTCAGTGCCTGAAAGCCCTCACTGCGATACACTTTGCAATCCCGATGCAGGTAGGCGACGTTCTCCTTATAAGTATCTATAGCAACTTGGCGAAGGAGTAGAGTGCTCATTATGAATCCTGTCCAGCGAAAATAAAGTCATTTGAGCACAGAGGGTCAGACCCGTAAAGCGCGCCATCCAGGCGGGCAACTATTTATCCCGCCTGTACTGATCAGGTGGTGATGATCAAGCGCAATGCCTGTAACTGCAGGTTGGCGTGCTGGATGTGAACAGCGCATTCATCTATACGGTAACGCAGGTGTTCCAACTCTTCCTCGCGGATGGAGCGATTCACCTTACGCAGCGCTTCCAGGCGATCTAATTCAGCGCCCAGGCCGGCACGCATGCGAAGCTCGGCTTCTGCCAGTATTTCCTGCAGCTGCGACTCCGCTTGTGTGGCGGCCCGTATCATTTTGGCCTCCACCTCTGTGTGGACCTGTTTGATGATCGCCAGGGCGGTGTGTTTCTTTACTTTCTCGATCAAGTTATTGAGTCGCTCGTGGGGCACCAGTGTCGCCAGGTCTTTGCCGCGGGCGTCCACCAGCAGTCGCATGGGGCTCAGGGGCAGGAAGCGTTCTACCTGCAGGGCGCGCGGCGCCACACAGTTCACCGTATAGAGTGCCTCCAGCAACATGGTGCCCGGCGCCACACCTTTGAGCTTGATGGTGCCGATGGCGGCGTTGCCCAGCTCTGTGGAGTGCACCATGTCCATTGCTTCCACGATCATGGGGTGCTCCCAGGTCAGAAACGCCATGTCCTCCCGGGCCAGGGCTTTGTCGCGGCTGAAGGTGACCGTGGTGCCGTCTTCGTGCACGTAGGGGAAGTGCCCGGTGAGCATATGCTCGGAGGGGCGCAGTATCAGGGTCTGATCCGAGTGGAACTCCTGGTCGACACCGAAGGCTTCGCACAAGGTTTCCAGGTAGTTTTCCAGGTCATCGCCAGTTTCATTGGCGATGATTTCCTCAATCAAAGCGGCGGCGACCTCGGGTTTACAGGAGTTGCGCTCCAGCAGCCGGTCGCGGCCCTCGCGCAGCTCCCGCCGGGTTTTCAGGGTAAATTCAGCACTGTCCACCAGCAAACTGTCAAACGCATCCGTGCGTTGCTCGAGCTGCGGCAGCAGGCGCTCACGAAAGGTCTCAAAAATCATGTAACCCGCGGAGCAGCTGTCGCGAAACAGGTCCAGGCCGCGGTCGTACCAGTCCAGCAGGGTTTCCTGTGCGGTTCCGGCCATGTAGGGTACATGGATATCAACGTCGCACTGCTGCCCAATCCTGTCCAGGCGCCCGATACGCTGTTCCAGCAGGTCCGGGTTCATCGGCAGGTCGAATAAAATCAGGTGGTGGGCAAACTGGAAATTGCGCCCCTCGCTGCCGATTTCCGAGCAGACCAGGGTCTGGGCGCCGTTGGTCTCATCGGCGAAATAGGCGGCGGCGCGATCCCGTTCAATGATCGACAGGCCCTCGTAGAAAGCAGTGGAGCGAATGCCGGCCCGCATATGCAGGTGGTGCTCCAGGGCCACCGCTGTGTCCGCGTGGGCGCAAATCACCAATGCCTTGGCGGGGCGCAGTTGCTTGAGGATGCCTTCCAGCCACTGCACGCGGGGGTCGAAAGATAGCCAGCTGTCATCGATATAGGGCAGTTCGGGGTGCAGTCGCTCGTCCAGTTCCACCTGGGCGTGGGCGTATTGTTCCGGTACCGGCAGGGGATGGCGGTACAGCTCCCTGGCGGGAAAGCCTTTGACGGCGGCCCGTGTATTTCGAAACAGCACACGGCCGGTGCCATGCCTGTCCAGTATTTGTTCGATGAGAGTCTTGGTCGGCGCCTCGGGGTCCAGTCCTGCGGGCAGGTCATCGGGCTTCTCCCCGGCTTCCAGGGCGTCGACCAACTCACTCCACTTGCGATATTGCTGCTCTTCCTGCGCGAAGCCCTCAAGGTCGTGAAAGCGGGATGGGTCCAGCAATCGCAGCCGGGCGAAGTGGCTGGCCTGGCCGATTTGCTCCGGTGTCGCGGTGAGTAGCAGCAGGCCGGCGGTTTGCTGCGCGAGGGCTTCCACAAATAAATAATCTTCACCCACAGCCTGTTCTGACCAGTGCAGGTGGTGGGCCTCGTCGATGGCCACCAGATCCCAATTGGCGGCCAGGGCCTGTGCCCGGACATCGGGCCTGGACTCGAAAAGCCCCAGGCTGCACAGCACCAGTTGCTCCGCCTCGAAGGGGTTGTCCTCTGGCATTTCGGCCAGGCGATCCGCGTCAAACAGGGCAAAGTGCAGGTTGAAGCGGCGCAGCATCTCTACCAGCCACTGGTGTAGCAGGCTGGGGGGCACCAGTACCAGGATGCGGGATGCCCGGCCGGTCAGCATCTGTTGCTGAATGATCATTCCCGCCTCGATGGTTTTACCCAGGCCCACTTCGTCCGCCAGCAGTACGCGTGGTGCATGGCGCTGGCCGATCTCATTGGCAATGTAGATCTGGTGTGGCAGCAGGCTGGTGCGTGAGCCCATCAGGCCGTGGGCGCTGCAGCGCTGCAACCTGTCCGCGTGCATGAATGTCGCGACGCGCAGGGCGAACTCGTCGTTTTTGTCAAAGTGACCGTTGAGCAGGCGCTGCTGTGGGGTGGTCAGCTGTATGAAAGCATCCAGGTCCAGCTCGGAAACAGTGAGTTCTTTTTCATGATGATCAATACCCGCGTAGACCAGCAGACCCTGCTGTTCGTGTACCTCGGTAACCAGCAACTCCACGTGATCCACGGTGGAAATATGGTCGCCGGCCTTGAACCGCAGCCGGGTGAGGGGGGCGCTGTCGGTGGCGTAGGTGCGTTCTTCCCCGACCGCCGGGAAGGCCAGCGTGACTCTGCGGGGTTCCAGCTCGACGATAATGCCCAGACCAAGTTGGGCATCTGCATGACTAACCCAGCGTTGTCCGATAATGTAATCCATCAGTGGCGTTTACCTGCGGTTTTTTTCGCTGAGCGTAGCGCAAGGGGCGCGTAGTTTACCACCGAAACGTGAATTGTTAGTGGCAGGTCGTGTATTCATTGCGCGTAGCGATCGATAATTTGCTTGCCCAGAGCCATCTGGTGTACCTGGTCGGGGCCGTCCGCCTGGCGGCACCACCTGGCGTAGTTGAAGGCTTCGGCCATGGGGTAGTCCTCCGTCAGGCCACCGGCGCCATGTATCTGCATACAGCGGTCGATAATGTTCTGTACCATCAGGGGCACGCTGGTCTTGACCGCGGCGATCATGTCGCGGGACTCCTGGGCACCCACCGCATCCATTTTTTTGCAGGTTTTGAGCACCAGCAGGCGCGCCATCTCTATTTCCGAGAAGCATTTAGCGATATCTTCACGCACAGACTGGTGCTTGCTCAGCGCGCGGCCAAAGGTGGTGCGCGAGACAGCGCGTTTACAGGCGTATTCCAGGGAGCGCTGCGCGGAGCCTATAAGCCGCATACAGTGGTGCATGCGCCCAGGGCCGAGGCGGCCCTGGGCAATTTCGAAGCCCCGGCCCTCACCCAGCAGGACATTCTCTGCCGGTACGCGGACATTGTCGAAAACCAGTTCCGCATGACCCAGGGGCGCATCGTCATAGCCCAATGTGGTCAGCGGCCTGATCACCTCTATGCCGGGGGTGTTTTTGGGCACCAATACCTGGGTTTGCTGCATGTGCCGATTGCTGTTGTCCGGGTCAGACTTACCCATCACGATGAAGATTTTGGTACGCTCGTTCATGGCGCCGGTGATAAACCATTTGCGTCCGTTCAGGACCCACTCCTCACCTTCGCGAACAATACTCAGTTCAATATTGGTGGCGTCGCTGGAGGCCACCTGGGGTTCGGTCATGGCGTAGCAGGAGCGGATCTCCCCCTGCAGCAAGGGCGTCAACCAACGCTCCTGCTGGGCCGCAGTGGCGTATTTCATCAGCACTTCCATATTCCCGGTATCGGGGGCATTACAATTGAATACTTCCGGGCACCACAGCACGCGCCCCATCAACTCCGCCAGCGGTGCATAATCAAAGTTGCTGAGCCCGCTGAATTCACTGAATCCGGCATGAGCCGGTGGCACAAACAGGTTCCACAGCCCGTCAGCCCTGGCTTTGTGTTTCAGTTCATCCATTAAAGGAATGGGCGCATAGCGGCTCTTCGCCAAGTTCAGTTGTTTGGCGTAGACATGTTCATTGGGGTATATGTGTTCGTCCATGAACGCGCTGAGTCTGGCTTGCAGGTCTTGTGAATTTTCGCTAAATTCAAACATGGGGGGGCTCCTGTGGGCTGATAAACATGATTATTGAATTAGGGGTAGGTGAGTTTGCAATTTTTTCAGGTGCATTGGACTATTGTCCTTCGAAAAAAAGTGCCAGGCTGTTTTGGTAAGCCTGTCGCAGCAGATCTTCTATATCCACTTGCTTAACTTGCGCCACCTTTTCCGCAATAAAAGGCAGGTAATAGGGTGAATTGGGTTTGCCTCTGTAGGGTGCCGGGGTCAGGTAGGGCGCATCAGTTTCCAGCAGGATCTGTTGCAACGGGGTGGCGGCGACCACCTCACGTACATTGTCCGCCTGGTTAAAGGTCGTAATGCCATTGAAGCCGAGCATAAAGCCCTCCGCCAGGCAGTACTCGGCCAGTGCCAATCCGGAAGTGAAACTGTGTATGACACCTTTGCGGGAGAGCGTGCCACTAAAGTTTTGCAGAATGTCGCGCGTGTCCTTGTCGGCATCCCGGGTGTGGATGACCACCGGCATGTTCAGGTCCACAGCGGCTTGCAACTGTTGCTCAAACACCGAGCGTTGCACCGAGCGATCCGCGTGGTCGTAGTAGTAATCCAGGCCAATTTCGCCGATGGCCAGTATTCGTTCATCGGCCATGCGCTGGCGAATAACCGTGTCGACTTCCGGGTTGTAGGACTCTGCTTCGTGGGGGTGTACGCCCTGGGTTCCCCAGATATTTGGCGCCTGGCGGGTGAGCGCCCTTATCCGGTCAAGATTTCCGGGGGAGACGGCGATGGTAATGATTCGCTCGATGCCCACTTCGGCTGATTTGGCCAGGGTTGACGCCAACTGCTCCTCGTCCAGGTAATCCAGGTGGCAGTGGGTTTCGATGATGGGGGTGTCAAAGTGCGGAATCTCGCGCCGCTTTTTCTTACTCATGCCCTTCAGTTCACTATTCGTTTGAGTCGGCGCTACCGGGTCTTGCTCATGGCTGGTTGGGTAATAAACAGCCGCTCGGCCGCCCTGGAGACATTTTTTCTTACAGTAAAATATTCAATGAAATCAATAGGTTGACGTCTATCTTGACAAGTTTCTGAGTACGCATAGAACTAGATATAAATATGATTCATATAAATAATAATTTAAATAAATTGAGTGTATATCATAGCGCATATTAGACTGATTACAACTCGAAACACACTCGAAACACAGTCCTGAACTTACCGGGTTGACAGTTGTCTCAATGACTAGTTGCCTCAGTGGCGCTACGTTAGGGAAACCATCCAGGTCCAGTTGAGTTATTTTGAACCCGCCCTATGGCGGGTTTTTTTAGTGGCACAATCTGCGGGTGGTTATTTCTTGCACAGATATCCTTGCGGGTGAGGCCTGCCCGTGGCATGTTGATATTTTTACGGCCAGTTAACTGGTTGGGCGCTGTTATATCACTGTCTGCTAGCGCAGGTTGGAAGGGGTGGTTGAAAATTGGTCAGTAAGATAAACAGTTGGCCTGAATTTATCGCATTGTACAGTACCTGCATACTGCTTCTGTTGCTGGCTGCACCGACGGTGTGGGCGGGGAAGAATGCCTACGGTGAGGCATTCGTGCGGGTGGGACACAGTTGGGCGGACAGCGGGCCAGTGCAGGGTCAGCCGCCGTCCGATGCGCGGGCAACGCGGGATGATGGTCAGTACCAGCACCAGGTGGACGAGTTGGAGGGTGAGGGTGGACCCTATGCCGAGGCCCTGGCCGAGCCCTTGACAGGGCTGGGGCGTCATTATCGCCAGAAGGGTGATATAGGAGAGGCGCTGCGTCTATATCGTCGCGCCCTGCATGTAGTGAGGGTCAATGATGGACTGTACAGTGAGCGCCAGATGCCTATTTTGCGCGAGCTGCTGGATATATATCGGGTAAACGGTGAACTGGAGTTACTGGATAACCGTTATGATTACTACTTCCGCCTGTACGGTAACGGCCAGCCACCCTATACCGATGTGCGACTGCGTGCGGCCCTGGCGTATCTGCGTTGGCAGCGTGAGGCGGTGCGTCTGGAAATAGATGAAGATGATACTCTGCGTATACTGGCGATGTATCAGCTCAATGATAAGCTGCAGAAGTCGGTAGCCGCAGATTCCTCTGTGGCTTTGCCAGGGTATCGGGATCTTGTGCTGAGCCAGTTGCGCAACCTGTATTTGCTGGAAGACCGGTTCGCTTCGACTGTTCAAAACGCGGGTTTGGCGCCTTCCACACCATTGTTTGCCGATAGCTGGAATCAGGAGGACTTTAGTAAGAAGCGCCTGGAATTAATTCAGCGCGGTGGCCTGTCCCGGGGTGCAGGCATGCTACAGGCATTAATTGATCGCACAGCGGCAACCGGAGATCGCACTGAGTTGGCCAGACTGTATCTGGAGTTGGGAGACTGGTATCAGTGGCATGGCAACGATAGTCTGGCGGGGGAGCAGTACCAGCAGGTGGTGCAATTACTGTCACAAGAGAATCAGCCAGACCTGCTGCAGCAGTGGCTGGGACAGCCCAGGGAGCTGCCTGATAATGGTGCATTCTGGCTATCTCGCCCTGACCGAGAGGGTGACCGCCAGGTGGTGGTGAGCGTACGCTACGATGTGTCTGCCAAAGGTCGTGCCAGCAACATGCAAACTATTGTATCTGACCCGGCGGATGAAGGCCTGGCTTCGCGGCTCAAGCGTAAGCTGGCCCGGATTCGCTTTCGGCCCCGCTGGGTAAACGGGGCGGCCGAAGCGGTATTGCAAATCCAGCGAGACTACCAATTGATCGACTGAGCGCGACGTGTTCAGACGCTCTCTATCACCATGATGGCGCCGCTGGCCTTGATCGGTGAGTGGGTTTTCCAGTCGATAATGTCGGCGCAGTGACGATCCACGCAGCGCTCGGCCATTTCAAAAAAAGTGGAGCGCTCCGGGTCGGCTATGAATATGTGTTTCACTCCGGCTTTCACTGCGCGGTTGACCATGTTGTACACAGGGTTGACCAGTTCATCCCAAAAGCAGATGTCCGCCGCGATAAGCATATCGAACTGAGCCAGTTGTCGAGTGCTTAAATTCTCAAAGCGTGAAACTACAGATGTGGTCTGCACCCCGTTCAGGCTGGCCGATGCCTGCAGGAACGGAAAAACGTCGGGGTCAGCATCTACCGAGGTTACTTGTGAGCCCAGGGTCCTGGCGCACCAGATACCGGAAATACCCCAGCCGCAGCCCACGTCGATGACCGAGCGGCAATGCTCTGGCCTGTTTTTATTCAGGTAGTCGATCAGTAGGCAGCTGGATTTCCAGAGTTTGTTGCCATGAATGGAAGGGTAGAGGCCCTGGCGCTTGACCCGGCGAATGGCCGGGTGTGAACCGGTGGGCATGGTCACACCCCTGAAGCGATGTTGGGTGCGAGGCTTGTTCTTACTCAACTTGATTCCTTGTTGTTGGTCGAGGTGGGAGGCCTTGCGCCAGGGTGCCCTTAGGATCCAGCTTTACTGGTGGGATACTCTGCAGGACGCCTGACCCGGTTGTTCAATCAATGCCTTCCACGTCCTCTGCCTGTGGACCCTTGTCACTCTGGGCGACCACGAAGGATACGCGCTGGCCATCGCGCAGGCTGCGCCGACCCTCGCCCCGGATGGAGCGAAAATGAACGAAAATTTCCTCACCGTCATCTTTGGTGATAAAACCGAAACCCTTGGATACGTTGAACCACTTAACCTGACCCTGTTCCCGAGCAGAATCATCTGCGGCGGTGCGCCGGACGGGCTCTTGCGCGACGGTTTTGGACGGTCTGCCGGCGTCGCCCGATGCGAATGTGCCGGTGGGCGGTGAAATGATCAGGGCGGTCGATACCGTGGCGACACTGAATGTGGCCAACAGTACCAGGTCGGGAATAGTGCCGCCCTGGAGCAAGGTGGTAAGGGTGGATGTAATGGCAGCGATAACCAGGCTAATAATCAGCTTGACGATAAGACTCATCTAATTCCTCTCTACTAGTTATTACGCCCCGGGTGGAGGGGGCTTGAACGCTGCGCAATTCTACCACCAATGACGCCGCGTGGAATGCCCTGCGGGGAAATAAACAGCGATAGACTAACACCCCCCCCCTGTGCCATATCGGCGGGAAGCGCAACGAATGAGGTTGTTACGTTTGCTACATTTGTTCGATGCGCTGCACCTGCTCCTGTAATGTTTCCAGCGCCAGCTGCTGCGCCTGCATCTTATCTCGCTCTTTGGTGACCACCGCGGCGGGCGCCTTATCGACAAAGGAGGCATTGCCCAACTTGCCCTGTATACGTGATACGTCTTTTTTCAGTTTATCGATTTCCCTGGCCAGACGCGCCAACTCGGCATCCTTGTCTATCAGCCCCGCCATGGGTACCAGGATCTCCAGTTCACCTACCAGGGCGGTGGCGGCAACAGGGGCTTCTTCACCTGCGGACAGCCATGTGATGCCGGCAAGCTTGGCCAGCTTTTTGAGGAAGGGCGCATTCTTCTCCAGCCTCGTCTTGTCGCGCTCGTCGCCGTTAGCCAGTAACACCGTAAGCTCCTTACCTGGTGGGATATTCATCTCACCACGGATGTTACGAACGGCCACGATCACACCTTTAAGCCATTCTATGTCTGCGTTCGCAGCGCTGTCCACGTCTTTTTCGTCAGCCACTGGATAGGGTTGCAGCATGATGGTCGGGCCGGATTTGCCCGCCAGGGGCCCTACCGTTTGCCAGATTTCTTCGGTGATAAAGGGCATTAGCGGGTGCAGCAACCTGAGCCAGGTTTCCAGAACGCGGATGAGGGTTCGCCGGGTGCCGCGTTTTGCCTCTGCTGAGGCATTGTCATCCCACAGTACCGGCTTGGACAACTCCAGGTACCAGTCGCAGTACTCGTTCCAGATAAATTCGTACAGTGCCTGCGAGGCCATGTCGAAGCGGTAATTGTCAATCGCCCTTGCGACCTCTGCCTCTGTATCCTGTAGCTTGCTCATGATCCAGCGGTCCGCCAGGCTTAACTGGACAGGGGTGTCACTCTGCGTACCGCAATCCTCGTTCTCGCAGTTCATCAACACGTAGCGTGCCGCGTTCCAGATTTTGTTGCAGAAGTTCTTGTAGCCCTCGATGCGGCCGATATCAAATTTGATATCGCGGCCGGTGGAGGCGAGGGAAAAATAGGTGAAGCGCAGGGCATCGGTACCGTAGGCTGCGATACCATCGGGATATTGCCCCCGTGTGGCTTTTTCAATCTTCGCCGCCAGCTTTGGTTGCATCATGCCGGCGGTGCGCTTGTTGACCAGCCCCTCCAGGTCGATGCCGTCGATCAGGTCGATGGGGTCGATCACGTTGCCCTTGGACTTGGACATTTTCTGGCCATCGTTATCGCGCACCAGGCCGTGAACGTAAACCGTGTGGAAGGGCACTTCCTGGCGAAAGTGCAGCGTCATCATGATCATCCGTGCAACCCAGAAAAAGATGATATCGAAGCCCGTTACCAGCACGGAACTGGGGTGGAAGGTCGCCAGCTCTTCTGTTTCTTCGGGCCAGCCCAGGGTGGAAAAGGTCCACAGGGCGGAAGAGAACCAGGTGTCCAACACATCGTCGTCCTGGCGCAACTCGATGTCGTCGGCCAGTGTGTGCTCCGCCCTTACGGCGGCCTCACTTTCACCCACATAGAAGTTGTCCTCATTGTCGTACCAGGCGGGAATGCGGTGTCCCCACCACAGCTGGCGGCTGATACACCAGTCCTGTATATCGCGCATCCAGGCGAAATAGGTGTTTTCCCACTGCTTTGGCACAAACTGAATATCGCCGTTTTCCACTGCAGCGATAGCGGGTTTGGCCATTTCCCTGGCATCCACATACCACTGATTAGTCAGGTAGGGTTCTATCACCACGCCGGAGCGATCACCGCGAGGGACTTTCAGGGTGTGATCCTCTATCTTGTCCAGCAGGCTAAGGGCCTCCATATCGGCGATGATTCGCACACGTGCTTCGAAGCGGTCCATGCCGCGATAGGCTTCGGGAGCCTCCACGCTGATAGCGGCGTTGTCATCCAGGATGTTAATCATGGGCAGGCCGTGACGGCGGCCCACTTCATAGTCATTGAAATCGTGGGCCGGAGTAATCTTGAGGCAACCGGTGCCAAATTCGCGCTCTACATAATCGTCGGCGATTACCGGAATTTCGCGCCCGGTGAGGGGCAGTTCCACCATGCGTCCAATCAGGTGGGCGTAGCGCTCATCGTCAGGATGTACTGCCACGGCGGTATCGCCCAGCATGGTTTCTGGACGGGTGGTGGCAACTGTGAGATGGCCTTCGCCGCCGGCCAGGGGATAGTTGAAGTGCCATAAATAACCCTGCTCTTCTTCGGAAATAACTTCCAGGTCAGAGATGGCGGTGTGCAGGGACGGGTCCCAGTTGACCAGGCGCTGGCCGCGGTAGATCAGCCCTTCCCGGTACAGGCGGATGAACACCTCCTGCACCGCCGCGCTGAGGCCCGGATCCATGGTGAAGCGCTCGCGCGACCAGTCCAGCGAAGAGCCGAGGCGGCGCAACTGTCGGGTGATGGTGTCGCCGGATTCTTCCTTCCACTCCCATACCTTTTCGATAAATTTCTCGCGGCCGAGTTGGTGGCGGTCAATGCCCTGGGCTTCCAACTGCCGCTCCACCACCATTTGCGTGGCAATGCCGGCGTGGTCCGTGCCGACCTGCCACAGGGTGTTGTAGCCGGACATGCGGTGATAGCGGACCAGTGCGTCCATGATGGCTTCCTGGAAGCCGTGGCCCATATGCAGGCTGCCGGTGACGTTCGGCGGCGGGATCATGATGCTGTAGGCCTGCTCGCCACCCTGGGGTGCGAAATAGCCCTTGCTCTCCCACTCTTCGTACCAGCGGGTTTCAATATCGGCGGGTTGGAATGTCTTTTCCATCAGTTACGGAATCCGGGGAGTATAGTAGGTGGTGGTTCGGGTCCGCATATCGCGGGTTTGCCAGGGGCGCGATTATACGCGCCAAACCATAACCGGGCTACAGGTCGTGCTTTTCGAGCTGATAACCACGTTCCTTATAAAATTTCCAGGACTCGCGCAGTGCTTGCAGGCTGGTGGGATCCTGGGTCACGACTTCGGCCACCCGTTGGAAGCGGCTGAAAAATGATGGGATGCCCAGTTGCAGGTTGATCAGCAGGTCGTTGTGATTTTGTGGTTCCTGGCCCCAGCCGATGGCGATGGTGTCGGAGTGCTCCTGACCGTGCAGGCCGTGGGGCAGGAAGCTGGCGGGGCGAAAGGTCCACAGTAACTCATCCAGTGTACGGGCCTGTGCTTCATCGACGGCGTTGATAAAAATACGGTGCCCCTGCTGAAAAGCCTTGTCGGCCAGTCGTACGGCCACCTGTAGCCGGTGCCCCTGCTCAGCGGCCTGTACCACATAAAAACCGACACGGGTCATTGCTTTATTTGCCCGCCCTGTCCATCAGGTAGCGGGTGAGCAGAGCCACCGGTCGCCCGGTTGCGCCCTTGGGGGTGCTGCTCCAGGCCGAGCCGGCAATATCCAGGTGGGCCCAGTGGTACTTCTGGGCAAACTGGGCCAGGAAGCAGGCCGCGGTAATGCTGCCGCCGCCAGGGCTGCCGATATTGCCCAGATCGGCGAAGTTGCTCTTGAGTTGTTTTTTGTAGTCATCCCACAGGGGCATGCGCCAGGCCCGGTCGTGGCTGTCTGTGCCTGCTGCCAATAATTGCTCCGCCAGCTTGTCCTGGTTGGCGTACAAGCCTGTGGCATGAGAGCCCAGAGCCACCACGCAGGCGCCGGTCAGGGTGGCGATATCAATTACCGCCTGGGGCTTGAAACGCTCGGCGTAAGTGAGGGCATCACACAGTACCAGGCGCCCTTCGGCATCGGTGTTGAGTACCTCGATAGTCTTGCCGGACATGCTGGTCACCACATCACCGGGTTTGGTGGCGCGGCCGCTGGGCATATTCTCGGCAGCGGCGACGATGGCCACCACATTGAGTGGCAGTTCCATTTCAGTGATCGCGCGTAGGGTGCCGAAGACACTGGCAGCGCCGCCCATGTCGAACTTCATCTCGTCCATTTTTGCACCGGGCTTCAGGGAAATACCGCCGCTGTCGAAGGTGATACCCTTACCCACAAGCACATAGGGCTTTTGTCCGCTATTGCCACCCTTGTAGTTCATTACAATCAGCTTCGCCGGCTGCTCACTGCCCTCTGTCACAGATAACAGGGAGCCCATTCCCAGCTCTTCCATCTTTTTTTCTTCCAGCACACTGACGTTGAGCTTGCTGTTGCCCCGGGACAGTTTGCGCGCCTGTTGCGCCAGGTAGGTGGGCGTGCAGATATTACCCGGCAGGTTTGCCAGGTTGCGAGCCTCATTAATGCCCAGGCCTGTGCACACACCCTGGTCCAGGGCATTCTGCGCCGCCCGCACAGGGATGCTGCCACCGGTGTTGACCACCATGCGCGCCAACCTTATGGGTGGCTTGGGCTTGGTCAATGTCTCGGTGTAGCGGTAGGCGGCACCGGTGAGGTGACGCGCCAGGTAGGCCAGCAACCACTTGGGATCGCCGTCTTTAAGTTTCAGGTCCACTGTGTGCAACATGGCGTCTTTTGCCTGGGTGCCGTTGAGGGCGGCATAGGTCGCCTGGCAAAACTCTCTTGCTGCGGCCCTGTCAAATTTTGCCGGGTCGCCACAGCCCACCAGCAGCAAGCGCCTGGCGCCGCCGGCGCCGGGCAGCATCAGGGTTTCGCCGGACTTTCCACAGAAGTCACCCAGTGTGAGGGCGGCTTTGATCGCGCCAGAGGACGCCTTGTCGAATTGTTCTGCGGCGCGGGACAGCCTTTTGCGGGTAAACACCGGCAGCACTGCGCACTGGCAGGCAGCACCGGCGGCATCGCTCACGTTGCGCGCAGTAAACTTAATGGCGGTCATGGGATATCCTTTACTGTTTTTTTTCAGGAACCACAGTGTATGACGGACAGCCACGCAGTGCCATACTCAAGCAATAAGGATTGCCGCCGGTTACGACGATGCCGTGGGACAACTGACGGGTTTTCTACAACAGCCCGGAGAGTCGGGCGACTCCAACTCACGGGAAGCGCCTGGAGAATCAGGGGATGCTAGCCCGCCGGAACCGCAAATATAGTGATAAAGCCAAGTATCACTGCGATCGCACCCATGGCCAATCGCCGGGTGGTCGATTTGCTAACGGAGATGGCCACCAGGCATTGCAACAGGTAGTAAAACGCGAACGCGCGGGAAGCCAGCGCGAGGATTTCCAGCGTGTTCGCCGACCAGGATAGCGCGATCGCGCCGCCACCCACCAGTACAGTACCGAACTTCGCCTTCAGGCTGCCGTGGGTCATTTCCTCCATATTCCCGGTGGCGGCGAGGGTATCGGCCACTGCCGCGGAAAACTGGCTCATGGCCGCAGCGATGACCAGGGGTGTGACTAACAGAACTGAAGCGACCCCCGCCAGTTTGATCAGGCTGTTGTCGTCGTACTGGCCATTAAGGGTGTGCACCAGAGGCATGGCCACCGCAATAAACACCAGGTAAACAGTCGTCGAAATAAGCTGCGACCAGCGGGATGCTTTTACCCGTGTCGCGCTGTCAAAATTATCCCCCAGGTAACGCGGTGTCTCGAACCCCTGAACTACAATCAAGGTGCCTGCGACGATGGTTAATATTTCCCACGGGCTATGCGCAGTCGCCTTGAACGGCGTGATGCCGGCTGTTGATTGCCAGGCATTGAAGCCATACCAGGCGAAACCACCCACCAGCAATACAATAATCAAAAGCGTGATGTAAAGACCCCATTTCTCCAAAATAGCGAGGTCATCAAGGCCCTTGGTCAGGCCGATAAACATGATCACAGAGATGATTAGCGTGGTTAGAATGTTTTCATACAACTCGGTGTCGAGGTGAAGGCTGCCGAGCACAAAAGAGGACAAAATATGCAGGTACAGGCAAACCGAGATAACGTATGCCAGTACCAGCGCGAGATCAGAAGCCCTCTCGAAACTGAGGATGGCTTCCTTCGGGTTGCTTGCCAACGCGGGCTCAGCATGGGTGATGTTGTAGCGGATAACGCTGCCCACCGCGTAGGCGATGGCGCAGACTACC
This sequence comes from Gammaproteobacteria bacterium, assembly GCA_003646415.1. Lineage (GTDB taxonomy): Bacteria > Pseudomonadota > Gammaproteobacteria > Pseudomonadales > Halieaceae > JBALVO01. The sequence continues at coordinate 3,205 of QNFS01000010.1, read as the reverse complement.
GCCATGGCAAGCACCGAATATCCGCCCACTGCGCCCGCGAGAATCGGTACGATGACGAGGAATCCGCTGCCGAAAATCGAGGAAAGCGGGGTGATTGTCGCCTGCACCAGGGATGTGGATTTTTGCGTGCTCATAGTGGTCTCCCGCCAGCAAATTTTGAAGTTATTCAGCGCGGTTTTCAGTTAGTACTCTGAAAAAGATACCATGTGCCTTGTTCAATATGAAGTTAGTCTGGGGTGTGCTGTATCAGATTTGCATATTAATGCTCATGCAGGCAAAATGCCTGCATGAGCATTCAGATCACAATAAGGAACGTTCCCGAGGACGTTCGCGATGAGCTCGCTTCCCGCGCGGCCTTGCAGCGTCAATCAATGCAGGAGTACCTGCGCGGTGAATTACTGCGAATAGCCTCCCGTCCCTCCGTCGAAGCCTGGCTTGAAGCCGTGCGCGAGCGCAAGGGGGCGGCTGGCACCCGGATTCCCGCTACGAAAATACTGCAGGCCAGAGACTCTGAACGTAAATGACGGTTGTTGTTGATGCGTCTGTGCTGGTCTCTGCATTGGTCGACACCGGGAGCGAAGGCGTGTGGGCTGAGTCTCTCGTGGCTGATGAAACCCTGGTTGCACCAGAACTGGTGATGGTTGAAACTATTAACATCCTGCGCCGATTAGAACTGGCGGGAGAGGTTCTATCACTCGAGGCTGAGCTCTCGCAACGAGATTTAATGCGCCTGGATATCCAGTTATTCCCATTCAGTCCCTTCGCTAATCGTATTTGGGCTTTGCGCAACAATATAACGAGTTACGATGCCTGGTACGTTGCGTTGGCTGAAGCCCTGGGTTGTCCGTTAGCCACGTTGGACCAGAAACTGGTTCGCGCTACGGGTGCCAACTGCACATTTACCACACTCTGAACAATGCCTGGAATTCCGGGGACACAATACTTAATTACGGGCTCAACGTGAGCGAGTACCCGGGCCGCAACGCAGCGTAACATGATGATGGTCGGACGTGGCCGTATTTCTCGGGAGTCAGTGCCAGGCCAGCGCAAATAGATAAGTATTGTCCCCGGAAATTATGAGTCGGGGCTCGCATCTGTCCAGATGAAGCAATGTCAGCCGGCTGGGCCCCTATTCAGCACATGGCCATTTGGCGACCAGTGCGCGAAATATGGCATCGATCGGTGGTTCTACACCATACTGGGGGTTGGTTTGCATGTACTGGACAAAGGCAGCGACCGCTTGCGTACGGGTGACCCCCGCGGGGTTGCAAACAATATCACTGGACCTTCCTGAATCGGCCAGCGCGTCATCATAGTGTGTAGCGCCCTCAAAAAATCCGTAGCAGAATGCCATGGCGATATTGTGCTCCGGGTGTCCGCTCTCAAGGGAGCAGACATCAAGCAGATCGTCCGCCGTATTAAGATCGAAATCTTCCAGCGAGTAGCCGTCGCTCCCATTGGCGGCGGCTTGCAGGTTGCCCGATGCCAACCAGCCTGTGCTTAATACAGCGATGCTCAAGATTCCCATCCAGCCCCTGTAATTCATGACTCTCGCTCCTTTGTCACCGTCTAGTCGGTGATTTGTCTCTATTCGATTGTTTGGGCAATATCCAACGCCTTGTGGAACCGCGAGAGCCATAGCCCTGTGCGCGCGGCTGTTGGGCGAGCCGGCTACTGTCCGGTTTGTTCTCTCAGGCGTTGGTTTTCCGCCTCGAGTCTTAAGCGTTCGTTTTCCGCGCGAAGTCGATCATTATCGGAGTCTGCATCCTCACGCTTTTTATGCTGATCGACCATATAACCGCCTGCGGCGCCAACGGCTGCCCCGATTGCCGCACTTTGCCTGCTGGTACCCAGGAGGGCGCCGCCCAATGCGCCTATTGCGGCACCGCCTCCGACGCGTTCCTGTGTCTCGCTCATCGTGCAGCCGCCAACAGCCAGGGTCAGTGACGCGACGATGATGAACATAAACGCTGAATATTTTCCATATAGATATGGTCGAGAATTAGCTCTGGCCTGCATACCTGATACTCTCCTGTCGTGTTGGCAACGCTATTCAATCTGGTGAGCAGGATTGTAGCATGGGGTGCCGTAGTGGTTAGTGGGGTTCAGGGGGCATGGAAATCTTTTTTTTACCCTGGTGCAGAAACCCAATTTTCCACCTGTAATGGCTCGCCTACGTGACTAAATGCCCGATTATCCGATACGAGTACCGCGCCGACTGCAACCGCGTGGGCAGCGATTAACATATCCATGGAACCGAGAGAAACGCCCTTCGTATTACACTTCGTCCGGAATGGTCCATAGGCGGTTGCCGCGGCGTCATCCCAGGGTATGAGGTCCACCCTATCCAAAAACTCCTTTACTAGATTTGCAAGCTGCTTTGCTTCGGGCTTCCTGGCCACCCCGTATAGCAACTCAGCTTTGGTGATCGCCGACAGGCAGAGACTCTGCGGAGAGCAGTGCTGTAGGTTTGCCAGAACCGCCGGGTGTCCTTTGATGATATGACCGGCCGTATTGGTATCGAGCATTCTTCGCTGGTCTGCCACTACAGTGCGTCCCGTTCTTGCGGCGGTTCGTTATCCCGATCCGTCATAAAATCATCGGGTACTTTTGACTGTTCGAGCAACTCAATGAAACTTCCCCATGTTTTGCGCGCGGGGCGCAATATGACAGCATCGCCCTCTTTGTAAATCTCTACTGATGTCACCCCCTTGAATGCGAATTCTTTGGGCAGGCGCACTGCCTGAGTGCGTCCATTTTTGAATAGTGTTGTGGTTCGCATGCTCGCTCCTTTACTGTTAAATCACCACGAGGTGCTGAGTATAACATGGGGTATATACTACGGTATATATTGAAATGCATCCCATTGATTCTGGATTCTGGGAACACAGCTAATAGTGACTTGCTCAACACAATTTTAGGCCGCGGCCGCCTGCGCTGCACAACATGATGAGAGTATGACGGAACGACCACTCGCGCCGATCTGGTCATAAAACCCTCCTTGTTTATCCGGCCGGTTAACTATTGGTCAGTATATCTGTGGTTTTCAGTTTGGAAATGATGTGGCTGAATTTGGTTGGTCAATTAAGTATTGTCCCCGGCATTATTGTAACTCCAGTACCCTCATGTGGGGGTAGGAGCGTAAAGGTCAATATAGGCTATGCTTTGGCGTAACACAGGCAACAACATAGAAGGAAGGACCACC
>QNFS01000009.1 GCA_003646415.1 Gammaproteobacteria bacterium | reverse complement strand
GAATCCGCGTTCCCAAGAATAGTCAGGTACATTACCGGCACCATAATCAGGGTCAATAGGGTCGCAAAGCTCAGGCCAAAAATAAGGGTGACCGCCAGGGAGGCGAAGAATGGGTCCAACACCAGCGGCAACATGCCCAGCACCGTGGTCGTGGCGGCCATGGTGACCGGGCGCATACGGCTGATTGCGGCGTCGCGAACCGCGTTAAAGGTATCCTTGCCAGCCCCCAGTTCAACCATGACCTGGTCGATCAGGACGATACCATTTTTCAAAACCATACCGATCAACGCCAGCCCGCCGAGTATAGCCGGAAAGGTCAGTGACATATTCGTCAACAGCAGGCCAACGCATATCCCAACAATGGACAGCGGTACGCTAGACCAGATCACCAGCGACCTGCGTATGGAGTTGAACAACAGAACCGTGAGCACAAACATCACCAGCAGTGCCACAGGCAGATTACCAAAGGCGCCTTTCATTGCGCGCCGCGAGTTCTCAAATTCACCCCCCCAGTCCAAACTGTATCCAGCCGGCAGCGGGATGGCCTCTACCCTGGGTTTGATGCGCTTATGCAAGTGAGTGGCTGTATCACCACTGAACTTGTCATAGCTGGATTGCACCGTCAGTGTGCGCTGTCGGTCCTTGCGGAGAATCAGCGCTTCTCCCCAGCGAACATCCACATGGCTGACAACCTGCTGGATAGGCACATAGGTTCGCAAGGAAGGGCTCCACAGGCGCAGGTTATCGATGCGGTCGAAATCCACCCGTTCCTGCTCGGGCAGGCGCACGACGATGGGCAACTTCCTTATACCATCGCGATAGAGTCCTATCGGCATGCCCCCGAAGGCGATTTTCAGGCTGTCCGCTATCTCCTTATTGCTGATACCCAGGCGCCGCGCTTCCGATTCATTGACCATTGGAACCAGTTTCTTACTGCGCTCCTGCCAGTTGAGATAGACACTGCGCGAAGCGGGGTCTGAGCGGATAATGGCGGCCGCCTGGTTCCCAAGGTCCCGCAGGATCTCCGGGTCCGAACCCCTGAAGCGCAATTCGATCTCTGACCGGGCAGGCGGCCCGAACACCATATACCTCATCTGCTGAAGGACCTGCGGGAAACGCACATACATTTCTGCGTCCACAAGCTGCATCAGTTCCTGAAGGGACTCCAGCCTATCAACGCGCACCTGGACCTGGGCAAAATTCTCGTAACTCTGCTCTGGCAGATAGGTCATATTGAAACGGGGAGCGCCCCGCCCCACAGTGGACGCCACGAACTCCACCTCCTCATATTGCCGGATCCAGGCTTCCACCTCCTCCACCGTCACCAGGGTAGTACGAACATCAGTGCCGTAGGGTAACCACATATCCATATAAAAGATCGGCGTATTGGAGGCGGTAAAAAACGTTTTCTTGACATGCCCCATCCCGTAAAACGAGAGCACCAAAAGAGTTATCATGATGACGATTACGCTCTTGCGAAAATGCAGCGCCGTATCGAGGATTTTCCGATAGATGCCGTACGCCAGACCCCGGTAGGGGTCTCTGCTTGTTTCACCGGTGTCATCCACATCACGCATCAAAAGATCCACCAGAAAAGGCGTGATAGAGATCGCCAGGATCCAGCTCAAAAACAGGGAGTAGGTCAACACCCAGAACATCGCCTTCAGGATCTGACCCACGTTCGCGTTAGAAAGACCAAAAGGCGTAAACGCAATGATGGCGATCAGGGTAGAGGCAAGCAGGGGCCATTTGGTCTGGTTGACAATGGCGTAACAGGCCTGGCGCTTGCTGACACCGCGGGTCACCCCCACCATCGCCCCATCCACCACGACAATGGCGTTGTCCACCAGCATACCCAGGGCGATGATCAGCGCCCCCAGGGACATACGGTGCAGTTGCCAGCCGTCGATCTTCATCACTATAAAAGTAGCGAGCATGGTCAGCAGCAGAGTCAGCCCCACAACCAGGCCGCTGCGCCAGCCCATGGTCAACAGGAGTGTCCCGATAACAATCAATACGGAGGCGCCGAGGTTAACCAGAAAACCGTCGACCGCTTTGCTGACCTCATGGGGCTGGTTGTACAAATTCTCCACTACAATACCGGCGGGCCTGAACTTCTTCAGTTGCGCCAGCCGTTCGTCAATGTGCTGGCCGACTTCCACCACGTTCACGTCACGTGCGAAGGAAAGACCCAGGGCGAGCGCCGGCTTACCGTTCATCCGCATCAGGTGCGACGGAATTTCCTGGTAGCCGCGCTGGATAGTCGCCACATCGGAAAGACGGATCAATTGACCGCTGTCCCTGCCGTGAATAACCGGGTCGATTTCCATATCCAGGCCGCCCAGCCTCAGGTACATGGCTTCGCCATTGACGGTTACCCGGCCGGCATCCAGTACCGAGTTTTGCTGGTTCAGGAATCCGATTACCCGGTGCAGATCCAGATCCAGGGCCGCCAGTTTTTTCAGGGAAATCTCCACAAAAATCTGTTCCTGCTGCTCACCGAACAGGGTAACCTTGCCAATTCCCTTTATCAGTTCCAGTTCACGCTGCAAGCCGTCGACGTATTGTTTCAATTCGCTGAAGTCGTAATTGTCTCCGGTGATCATCAGGGTGATACCGTACACATCACTATAGTCGTCGCGGACTCGTGGCACCGTGCTGCCCTGGGGCAAGTTTGGCGTTACGTCGGCAACTTTCCGCCGCAGTTTGTCCCACACCTGCTGAATCTTACTCTCGTGCATCTCCTTGTCCATTTCCACCAGGATCTGGGACAGGCCGGGCCTGGATGTGGAGCGGATGGTATGGACCTCCGCCAACTGACGGATAGCAGTTTCCAGTGGGTGGGTCAGCTCCATTTCCACCTCTTCCGCAGTGGCACCGGGGTACGCCGTGATGATCATCGCATCCTTGCGGATGAATGGCGGATCCTCCAGGCGCCCCAGATCCAGAAACGCCCGAGCGCCCCCCACCGCGAGAAGAATGAACACCATCCAGCTGACAGTGCGATGATTTACTGAGTACTCGGCAATATTCATAGTGAGCTACTGCCCCTGGTTCTGTATCTGGATATCGACCGCCTGGCCTGGGCGCAAACGGTACAAGCCGCTGGTCACGATCAAATCACCCGCCCACAACCCGCTGAGGATCAACGCCCCCTCCTGGGTGATGCGCCCCACCTGTACAGGCGCGGGTGTAACGACCCCGTTCTCGTAACGCCACACCCGAAAAGCGCCTTCCGCGCCTGCCTCAAGGGCTGTTAGGGGCAGGAGCAGACCCGTGTCGGCGCCGAAACCTACCTCCTGTAGATCGATGGTAATAGTGACCGGCCGGCCCGGCGGGAAAGGTGTTCCTGATGCAGGCATCGTGAGCCAGAACTGGAATGACTGAGTTTTCGGATTGCGGGCCGTGGAAGCTTTCAGGTAATTCATAACGTGAGCACCGGGACTGCCAGAAAATACCGCCCGGGCCTTGAGCGCTGTGATGTCCCGGATACGGTAAATTTTTGCCGGCAGGGTGTCAGGGATATTCGCCAGTACATCGGTGCGATCATTGCGGTAAACCGTGATTACGGTCTCCCCCACTGCCACCGACTCGTAGAGTTCTTTTTTCACTTCCGCCACAATGCCATCAAAGGGCGCCTTGACTACGGTATAGGACAGCCTCGCCTGAGCCAGTTTGAGATTCGCCTCAGCCAGGCGGAAGCCCGCCTGCAGCTGATCCCGCTGGGCGGAAGTAAGAGAACCCCGCTTGTGCAGGTTTTGTGCGCGCTCAAGCTGTCGCTTACTCAACTGATATTGGGCCATCGTATCAGCCAGCATCTGGCGTTGGATGGAATCCTCGATCTGGGCGAGGATCCGCCCCTCGGTCACCTGCTGCCCGGCCTGCACCGCGAGGTGGGAAATTTTGCCGGGGATTCGGAAGGACACACGGGTGAGGTCAGCCGGGACCACCATGGCGTTAAACTTGCGCTCACGCTTTACCATGGCGCCGCCCACCTCATAAACTGCGACAGTCAGTTGCGGCTCAGGGGTCACCCTGTCCTGCTCACAGGCGGCCAGCAGCAACAGGCCGGAGATGGCCAGCAAACCACGTACACAACAGCTGCCCGGGATACGCTGAACGCTGATTGTCACTTACAGCCCTCCCTCTCTCACCCAGGGCCGCACCCTCTGTCCTTCCCGCAGGCGATCGACGCCCGCGGCGACAATCCGGTCTCCCGGGTTCAATCCTTTCAGCAGCACCCCACCCTCACCCAGTTCCACAACGACCTTATGGATAGTCATCTTCGACGGCTCGATGCGCCACACACGCGCCTTTTCCCCGGAGCGCTCGAAAAGCGCCTCCCGCGGCAGCATCCAGCGGCCGCCTGACAGCGTGCGATGGTGCAGGTGGACCGTCACCGGCATCCCCGGCCGGGCGGAAAAGTCATCTGGCGGGTCGACCAGCAGGGTCACGGGATAGCTATTGGTATCCGGGTCCGGTTGCATATTCACTTCCTTGTGGCGGGCGTCCAGGAGAACCCCGGGCATCAGATCAAAGGCCACGGCAAACACAGCCCCGTCTTTCCCCTCCAGCAATGGCTGGAAGCGCATTGGCAGGTTGAACTGGATTTCCAGTGTCGAAGTATCCTGCAGGTTCAATATGGGCTGCTGTGGCGCCACCACCTCCGACGGCATGACATAAGTGAAGGCAATCGCGCCAGCGAAAGGTGCAGCGAGCTTGCAGAAGGACAGTTGCTCCCTGGCCTGTTCCAATCTCGCCCTGCTGGTCGCCAACACTGTCCGGGCTGTATCGTAATGGTCTTCACTGATCAGTTGTTGCGCAAACAGCGCACTGGCCCGGTCAGCCTCCAGCTGCGCCAGGTCGAACTCGGCCCGTCTCGCATTGAGATTCAGCTGGTAATCCGTTGGGTCGAGCTCCGCCAACACAGCGCCCTCCTTTACCGAGTCCCCCATAAGCACCTTGAGTTCCCGCAACTGGCCGCCAACGCGGAAGGCGAGCAGGGCGCTATCACCCGCGTCAACCCGCCCGGGGAAAATCCGCGACTCACTGGCGGTATCAGTCTTGAGGGTGAAGACCTTGACCGACATGAAGAGTTCCTGCGCCGGTGACGAAGGCGCGCGCGCTTGAGCCTTTGCCACATCGTAGATCAGGGGCGAAGCGGCCAGTGCGAATACCAGAGTAGCAAGGGACCATCGATTCATCCGCGAACTCCCCCGGGTGACGCCACAGCGATTTGCATAAACTGCTTTAACATTGGTATCATTTTAACATCGTTATGTTTTTTTAGACAAGCACGCAGTGAGTATGCCCGATACACGAGCCCTAAATATGGAAAAGCGCCGCGAGCGCATTCTCCAGCAGGCGCGCAAGATGCTTGCCGGGGGCGGCCTCGACGCCTTGAACCTGCGCGACCTGGCGCAAGTGTCGGGCATCACCGTTCCCACCATCTATAATCTGATCGGCAACAAGTCGGAAGTGCTCAAGGCAGTGGTAATGGGCGCTTTCGCGGCTTTCGAAGCGGAACTGGACAGCAAGCTGCCCCGCCCCGCCGCGGACATGCCCGCCCTGATGTCCACCACGTTGACCGCAATAATCGCGAAGGATGAAGACGCCTATCGGGCCACTGCGCTGGCCGGTGATCGGCTAGAGAACAATCCCCTTGACCCCCATGACTACGGATTCAAGCACGCCCCGATGCGACAGTACGCCACGATGATGTGCCACAACGCCCTGGATGAAGGCCTGCTCCGGGGAAAGATCCACATCGACGTTCTCGTAGATCTGATGATCAGTAATCATCAGATGGCCTTCCGGGATTGGGCCCACCGGGTTATTTCCCTGGAGGAACTCGGAAAGAAGTCACTCAGAGGCTTCTATATCGCCCTTGCGGCGGACGCCACGGAAGACTACCGCGACAGCGTCGTGGCGAAGCAGAAAGAACTCTGAATTCCACCTGAACTGTGCGGGCGGGAACTCTCGAGACTGGCACTACTCATGGCATCGTCCACCTGTGGCTAACACTTTCACACTCCTGGCGTTATTATTTGTTCCCGGACCGGAGCAGGCAAGCATCAAGATGCGAGATTTGTTACAGCACACGGCGATGAAAACTGTCAACTGGATAATGGCGGGTATTCCACAGCCGGTGCCAGATCAGGTGGCCTTGCGTAACTGCAGGATTATTTCGCATCGGGGTGAGCACGATAACATTTCGGTCATTGAAAATACCCTGCCGGCCTTCGACACAGCAAGGGCCAATGGTGTCTGGGGCATAGAATGCGACATCCGCTGGACCGCGGACCTGATTCCCGTCATCTATCACGACTCCTGTGGCCAACGACTGTTCGGCAATCCCGCCAGGGTCAGTGAGCTTGCCTTTGCCGACCTCAGGGCGCAAATGCCACTCATTCCGTCCCTGACGGAGTTGGCGGGTGAGTTTGGTGGTAACACCCACCTGATGCTGGAAATCAAAGCGGAGCACTACCCCCAATTACAGCGGCAAAAGGCGATCCTGCGGGAACAGCTCTCAACATTATCGCCGGGACTGGACTACCATTTTCTGGCGCTGGAACCGGAGTTGTTTGCCAGAGTTGATTTTGTGCCACGAAACGTCTGCCTTCCGGTTGCGCAGCTCAATACCTCCCGCTTGAGCCGGGCGGCGCTTACAACGCGGTGCGGGGGCTTGAGCGGGCACTTTCTCCTGCTCACTGACAAACTCAGGCAACGCCATGAACTGGCCGGCCAGCGCGTTGGCACGGGTTTCATCAGTTCAAAAAACTGCCTGTTCCGGGAACTGAACAGGGGTATAGAATGGATCTTCAGTAACGACGCGGTCAAGCTACAGAAAATCCGGGATCACTATCTGCAATAACCAATCCCGCTGGACAAGGATCAAGGAGGGAATTGGACGCGCGTTCTTTTGTACTGTTAAAGGCCAGGAGATCATGATTCTGCATTCCTTCGTCAAAAAGACACAGCGAAAAGTCCGGGCTGCACACATGTTATAGTCGGTCTACTCATGAATCAGGCATCAACACGCAAGGCCGGCATATCAGGCGCATCACTGCTGGCTTTTTCTATAACCGGCCTGGCGTTCGTGGTTGGCATTGGGTATCTGCCCTACCCCGGTGCGGTACCACTGAAGGCACTGCCCATTCTGATACTTGTCGGGGTGGCATGGCGTGAATTGCAAGGCCGCGTACGCCTGCTGATGGCAGCGGCCCTGGTTCTGTCCGCCTGTGGTGACATACTGCTTGAATTAAACCTGTTTGCACCGGGCCTGGGATCCTTCCTGGTGGCCCAACTGTGCTATGCCCGACATTTTTTCAGCCGACGCGGGACAGGTGGACTGCCCTACCTACGACTGGCCCTGGTGCTTTTATTACCGCTGGCGGTGAGTGGTCAGGTCTTGCCTGAAACCGGTGACTTGATGGTTCCAGTGGCTGTCTACATGACCGCAATTACCGTCATGGGGCTGGGGGCGGCTTTGCACCATAAGCCTTCCGCGCTGCTGTTTACGGGCGCCCTGCTCTTTATCGCCTCCGACTGCATGATTGGCATTAACCGCTTTGTCATGCCATTCTCCACTGCAAGGCATGCCATCATGCTGACCTATTACCTGGGTCAGTTACTGATTTTGTGGGGAGTGCTCACCTCCGAAAAACACTAAAAAAAGAAACATATGGCACTTTCTAACAATGCCGATTGGAGTGGCAACACCGGGGCACAGCGTTTATGCTTACTCTACATATGCAACACATAATAGCCAAACTAAGTGTCAGCGCACTCTTGCTCGGGCTATCGGGATTCACGTCCGCCGCCACTTTCGCCGTGCGTGACCTGCAGGGAATCTACAACGGGCGACTGTCCTACGGCACGCTATACCGCCTGCGGGACCAGGACCCGGATCTGATCGCCATTGCCAGCGATGGCAACGCCTTCACCGCCAATACGGACGACGGCAACCTCAACTACGGGGAGGGCCTGGTCTCCAATACCGTTCGCGCCGCGGGTGAGTTGGCCCTGGTATGGGGTAACCTCGGGGCTTATGTCCGGGGTGCGGCATTTTACGACTTTGAGAATCAAGGCAGCGACCCGGAGCGTACTGAGTTCAACAGTGATGCGGAGAAACTGGTGGGATCAGACGTCGAATTGCGCGAGAGCTATGTGAACTGGAGCCCGGCGCCCGGCGGGATGCCTGTGATTTTTCGAGTGGGTCAGCAGATTCTCAACTGGAGTGAAACCACGTTCGTACGGGACGGTCTGGACGTTATTAACCCGGTGAACCTGGTAACCTTACTCCAACCCGGGAGTACGCAGGAAGACCTGCGCACACCACAGCGCATGGTGTGGGGCGCAGCCAACGTGACCGAGACATTTTCCGTCGAAGCCTACTATCAGTACGAATGGGAGCCGGTGACACTGCCGCCGGTTGGCTGGTATTTCTCCAACTTTGACGCCATTGGCGGGGAAGGTCTGCAGTCGTGGATGTATGGCGACGGGCAAACATCCGATCTGGGCACGGATCTCGATCTGCGTTTTCAATTACCCGCCGGCACCCTCGGGTTTGACCAGGATTTCCAGCGATTGCCAGGGCTGAACCGTGATATGCCCAGCGATACCGGGCAGTACGGCGCAGCTCTTATTGGCATACTGCCTGACAGCAATGCCACCAGGATAGGCTTGCATTACATCCGCTATCACAGCCGTTTGCCCCTTGTCATGGGCCGCACGGGTGGTGCCGCGGCGGTAGCTGCTACCGCCGAGCCTTTTGTGGCCGCACGCGCAACCGCGCTGGAGTCCGTATATCTCAGTGAAGGGCTGGATCCGGCAGAGGCGGCGCTGCTTGGTCGGGAGGCGGCGGAACAGCTTACTTTGAGCAACTACGGCAACGAGGCCTCGTACTTTGTCACCTATCCGGAAGACATCGACATGCTCGGGTTCAGTTTCAGCTCGTCGACCATCCGCACGGGTACGCTATTTGCCGGTGAAATCACCCATCACAGGAATTTCCCCTTTCAAATTGCCTTCAATCCATTGTTGCAGACCGTATTTTCACCAGTCCTGTTTGACCCCGACGTGGGTGATACAGCGCTGGGGGATTTTGGTCCCGGTGAGGTGATTGGCGGTTTCAAAAAACTCGATCGCACCCAGGCATCGCTGGAAGCATCGCAAATATTCCGGGGGCGCATGTGGGCGGACCTGGTGCTGGTGAGCGCGAACCTGAGCTGGGCGGGGGTGCATGATATTCCGAGTGGCAGCGCGCCGCCTCTGACATCGGACGATGAAGACTCCTGGGGTTACAAGGTACAGCTTGCCGCGCGCTATTCGGGGCTGTTTGGCGGCATCAATTTCAGACCGTACGTTGTATTTTCCCATGATATCGATGGCACTACGCCGGCGCCCATCAGTACCTTTCTCGAAGATCGAAAGTCCTTGACCCTCGGCCTGAGCGTAAGCTATATCAACCGCATCACCGCTGATCTGCGTTTCACCAATTTTTCTGGTGGCGGGCGTGCCAATCAGCTGCGGGATCGCGACTATCTGCGCTTCCAGGTGAGTTATTACCTGTGAACAGGGTTTTCGCCAGCATCATAAGCCTGCTGGTGAGCGCGGCGTGCTGCGCGGCTGACATACCCGCCGAAAACGGGCTGACACCCATTGGCGCGGAACGGGCCGGCAACGTCGCCGGCACGATCCCGGCCTGGACGGGTGGTCTGACCACCCCGCCTGACAGTTATCTGCCAGGCTACCACGAGACCGACCCGTTTCCAGGGGATGAGCCGTTGTTGCAGATCAATGCGTCCAACGCGGAGCAATATGCGCAGCACCTGAGTCCCGGTCAGCAGGCGCTGCTGGCCAGGTATCCCGACACCTGGCACATGAACGTGTACCAGAGTCGGCGCACAGCGTCATTTCCAGACTTCGTCTACGAGGCAATAGCCCGCAACGCAAAATCAGCGCGCGTTCTGCTGGAGGGTCGCGGTGGGGTTGAAGGAGCCCGGGTGAGCTCTCCGTTTCCCAGGCCAACGACGGGGGTCGAGGTCGTGTGGAACCACAACCTGCGCTTTCGCGGCCTGCGTGTGGATCGCATAGAAGGCTCAGCCGCGGTGACCCGCGGCGGGCGGTACACTGTGGTGTTGTCGCAACAGGATTGGGGTTTCCCCTATGGCTTGCCCCAATCCACGCCGTTCACACGGCGTTATCCCAATGTGCTGCTGGCGGTAAAGTCGAAGGTGATCGAGCCAGCCCTGCTGTCCGGTGACGGGACGCTGGTGTTTGATACGATCAACCAGACGGGTAATCCACGCAAGGTGTGGGTGTATCCGCGATCATTGCGCCGGGTGGTTCGCTCGCCTTTCTTTGGCTATCAGATCCCCGCTAACCACTCTGATGGGCTGCGAACCGTGGATGATTTCAGCCTGTACAACGGCCCGCCAGATCGATACGAGTGGACATTAATTGGTAAGCAGGAGCTGTACATACCGTACAACGCATATCGCCTGCACGGTCCGCAGGTGGGTCACACAGACATTGTGCGTGCAGGACATATCAATCCCGATCATGCCCGCTACGAACTGCACCGGGTGTGGGTGGTGGAGGGGCGTTTGAAAGAAGGGACGCGCCATATCTATGGCCGGCGCGTGTTTTATGTGGATGAAGACAGCTGGCAGATAGCGGTTGCGGACAGTTACAACACCGACGGCGAACTGTGGCGCGTCAATGAGGCCCACGCGATCAATTACTATACGGTCCCCGTATTGTGGTCCACCCTGGAGGTGTACCACGACCTGCTGGCCGGTCGCGTGCTGGTGAACGGACTGGACAACCGGCACCGACCCTACGTGTTTCGTAGCAGTTCTGATCCGCGGGAGTTCAGCCCCAACGCGCTGATTTACTACCTGCGCTAAAACGTTGGCCTATTACCTGGGCCAGTTACCGATATTGTGAGGCGTGCGACGTCCCCCGTGCATAGTCCACTCCGACGCGAGGTCCGTGCACAGTACTTTGCCGAGTAACTCCCGGCTTATCCTCACCACATCAACGCCGGATATTCAATTGCGCCTCCAGTAAAACCGGCCGCTCAATCCGCTCACTAATCAGGCTCTTCAGTTCATCCACATGGGTTTTATCCAGACGCTGGGGCGAGCTCAAGACCACGCGGACCAGGTGAGGTTCACTGAGGGTCACCCGAATATCATGCACACTCACGGGGATACCCGCCAATTCCAGCTCCCCTGCCGGGATCTGCTCCTTTATCTGCTCCAGTATCCAGTCCTTCTCCACCATCCGCTCAAAAGCGATATAGAGCGGCGCACTGATGACTCCCATGATGAGCAGCGTGACCCCAAGCCCGGTGCGCGCCCGCTTGAAGGGAGCGAAACCAAGGACCAGAAAGGTGGCGCTGCCCGCCAGCGCGATGCCCACCAGGTTGGTGATGAGCAGCAGCAGTGCACCACCTGCCATACCCCAGTCAGCCCAGCCCAGGCCAATGCCCGCCACACTCAGCGGTGGCACCAGGGCCACGGCGATGGCCACACCGGCCAGACCCTTGGCGATATCCTCTTTGGCATGGGCATAGGCGCCGGCAATACCGGAGACCACGGCCACCATCAGGTCTAGCAGTGTGGGCGACATGCGCGCCTCCATTTCCGCCGTGGGAATTTCCAGCGGCATGATCCACGCCAGCACAATACCGCAGGCCAGGCCCCAGGCCACACCAATGGCCAGTGTGCGCAGCGAGCCCTGGATCATACCGGGTTCAGTGCGGGCCAGCCCCATGGCAAGTGATACGACAGGAGACATCAACGGCGCCAGAACCATGGCGCCAATAATAACCGGCGCGGAATTCGCGTAGAGCCCGGTGAGCGCGAGCAATACGCTCAGCACCATCAATACCTGAAAGGTGGAGGACGCTGTGGCATTGTCCCGCAGGGTAACGAACAGTTCCCGATAATCTTCCTCGCCGGCGTGAGTGAACAGGGGCAATTTTCTACCAGTCAGTGACCGTGCGGCCTCATCTACCGGAATATGGTTGAGTCGCACCGTTTCCCTATCACTGGATTTTCGCCCATCCTGCCTTGGCAACAGGGCCGGCCCCGGCAGCAGACGCAGCCTCTGTTCCAGCACCCTGAACTCAATTTCAGTGGCGTGTACCGGTTTGCCGTCCAACAGGTACTCGGTACCCCGGGGCGCCTCCAGAAAAATCCGGTCACTCTGGATCAGCCCCAGTGAGAGGGGCAACTGCGACAGGCTGATTTTTTTCGGCCAAAGCAGGCGCAGTATGAACCACAAATAGCTGATAATACTGCGCGGCGCCAGCGCCAACACCGAGAGGCGTCCATCGGTGATGCCCAGGTTTTCAGAAAATGCGCGTTCTGCCAACGTGCTATGGGTATGTCCCAGGGCAACCATGCCCAGGGCAGCGAGTTGGATGGTCCGCTCCTTGCCTGTGGTCAGCTTGTAGGGACTGAGCCGCATTTTTCCCAGGCCTTTGAGCGCGCCGACCAACAGGCTCCACGGCGTTTGTTGACGATTGATATCGTTGGGTCGCAGGGCGAGAACCCGCCCCAGAACCACCGAGGAGAAAACCAGTTCGTCGTTACAGGTCAGGACATCCGCCTCAATAGCCTCGACCCCGACATAATGATTAAACACCTCCGCCATCTCGCCCTTTACACCCAGCGCAACCATGGCCTGGCGCGCCTCCTCGTGGGGCAGGAGGCCCACTTGCCACTGTCTCTGTAGTGCCTGATGAGCAATATCACGAATCTGCTCATCCCCCAGGCACAACAGCACCCTGGCACCGACAGGCGGTGTGTCGCGCTCGCTCCAGGGTACGGCGATAAACGGATTCTGTGGAATATTCTGTGCCAGCACGACAGGATCCAGCGAGGCATCGTGAATCAGGTATAGCACGGTGGGTTGCACGTCTACTTTTTCGCTAACATCCATTAAACCAGCTCCTTAAAACCCGTCCGCGATAGCCGCCGCCAACGCCCGCAGTATCACGGTACGGGTGTCCGCCGGATCAATCACCGCATCGATCTCCAGAAAGGAGGCGGCTTCAGAGGCCTTACCCTGTTCATACATACGCGCCAGCGCTGTGGCGTGAGCCTCATCCTCGGCCACAATATCCACCACGCCGTTTTTCTCCTGCACAGTGATTGGGCCTATCTCGGTGGGCTCGAACTTACCCAGCCCTCCCCCTTCAATCATCGCGGGTCCGGCCATGCCAATCCATGAGTGGCGTGTGGCAATAGTAAAATCGGCGCAGCCGAACAACGCCGCATTACCGGCAAAACAGTAACCGTTGTTTACCGCGATTCGCGGCACCACACCGCTCAGGGCGGCCCAGGTACTAAAGGATTTAATATTGAGGCCGGCAATTTGGGTGGTGACATCGGTGTCCCCGGGGCGACCCCCACCACCCTCGGTGTACATCACCAGGGGCAGTGACAGCTCTTGTGCCAACTCACAGATCCGGTCCAGTTTTTTGTGATGGAAAAATCCCTGGGTGCCGGCGAGCACAGAATAGTCGTTAACGATAATCGCTGCGCGCCCCTGCCCAGCGCCGACACGGTCTGCGTTGATAGTGCAGGTGCCGGTTATTATGCCGTCGGCGGCAGTGCTGGTCTGCAGGTCCTCGTAGTCGCGACGACTGCGCTGGGCGGCTACCGCCAATTGCCCGTATTCCTGAAAAGAACCCTCATCGACCAGGTCGTTCACATTTTCCCGCGCTGTGCGATACCCCCTGGCGTAGCGTTTGTCCCGAGCCCGGGCCCTCTGCTTGTCCAGCGTGCGTTCGATGCGTTCCCGCCACGCGTTCAATTCAGGCCTGCCGTCACCGTCCATAGAGTTCTTCGCTAGTAATCTGGCGGGGCATTATAACGCAGAATGTGGCATGGCTCGCTTTAACGTCCTTACCACCGGGGTGCGTGTTTTTCCCTATAGGCACTCACCAGTGATCTCCCATAACTCATTGATCAGACAATGGCGCCTGAGTCTTTGAGCCTGGCAATTTCCTGCTCACCGAACCCCATGGCTGTCAACACCGCATCGGTATCTTCACCAACATCGTGCCCGCCGTGCTCCACCGTCGACGGGGTACGACCGAAACGCGGCGCCGGCGCCGGCTGGGTTACACCGTCTACCTCGATATAGGTGTTACGCGCGACATTGGCCGGATGTTTCGGCGCATCCACAAAATTCAGCACCGGAGCAAAACAGACATCCGTCCCCTCCATGATGTCACACCACTGGGCTTGTGTTTTTTGCCTGATAACCGCCGCCAGTTTTTCCCTCATGAGTGGCCACCGGGACGGGTCATTCTGGCTTGCAAAATCTTCCTCTGGTAATCCCGCCAACTCCTTCAACAGTGCATAAAACTGCGGCTCGACTGAGCCAACACAGACATACTCTCCATCGGCGCACTCGTAGGTATTGTAGTAATGAGCCCCTCCATCGATCAGATTGGATTCGCGCTGGCTGGCGTCCCACATGCCAGCGGCCTCAAAGCCGTGGAACATCCACATCAGCTGCGCGGCGCCATCTACCATAGCCACGTCAATAACCTGGCCCTTACCCGAATTTGTCGTCTCCAACAGTGCCGCCAGGACACCGTTAACCAGTAACATACCGCCGCCACCCATATCCCCCACCAGGTTCAGCGGCGGTACCGGTTTGTCATCTTTTTTGCCGATGGCGAACAGGGCGCCGGTGATGGCGATATAGTTGATATCATGTCCGGCGGCCTGGGCAAGGGGACCCTCCTGGCCCCAGCCGGTCATACGAGCGAAGACCAGTTTGGGGTTGCGCTGCAAACAAACATCGGGGCCAATACCGAGCTTTTCACAAACACCCGGGCGGAAGGGGTCGATAATAACATCGGCGTTTTCCACCATACGCAGCAAGGTCTCTATACCACCGGCATCCTTGAGATTGAGCACCACGGACTTCTTGCCCCTGGCGCTGACATCCTTCGTCATCAGGGCGCTTGCACCTGATGCCCGATCGATACGGATCACCTCAGCGCCCATATCGGCCAGCATCATGCCACCCATAGGGGCCGGCCCGATACCAGCCAGTTCTATTACTGTGTAGCCGTTTAATGGTCCCATTTTCCCTCCTCAGGGTCTGCTAATACTAACTGCCTGCTGATCCCGCCTCACGCCAGGCCCCCATATGTGGCACAATCTGTGTGGCGAAGAATTTACGATAGGCAGCACGAAATATATGTTGTTCTTCAGTAAACTCGCGTTGCGACACGGTGTGCCCTCCAGAACCCCCAAATTGAGTGGAAAATAGTATGGAGAGCACACGGCGGGTCGACAATGACCCGCCCCTACAAATAAATTGACCTAAAACCACAGCCCAACGGAACGGCTGGACCAGGGAGTACAATGGAGCAGATTTTCCCGGAAAATTGGGCTTTTATTTTTTTTGGCCTGATCTTCTCAATCACCTGTGCCCAGATGCTGGTGGTATATGTACTCAGTGACTCCAGCAACCCGCCGGCAGGACTGGGTTTGTACACTGTGTATTTCATGGCTGCCCTGTTGGCCTGGATCGCCCTCACCCTGCAGCAGGGAGCCAGCATCCCCATGACAGTGGATGTCTCCGCGGTGGCATCCATTCTGACCAGCTATATCCTGTTTATGGCCGCCGGGCAGCGGGCGGGCATCACCCGCGGTCGCATGCTACTCGGCATTATCTGTCTCTTTGTCTGCCTGAGCGTCTTCTTTTTGCCGCCACAACGTATGTTTGTCGTACGGACATCAGCGGCCGCACTGTTCTTTGCCGGGGTGGGGCTGCTCTGCGCCTGGCGCGGCTGGCAGCAGCGAAATATAGGAGACGCCATCATCGCCTGCGCTGCGCTGATCATGGTAGTGGGCATACCAGCGGCGCTCTATCAGTTACAGGGGAACGCCAATTACCCCAAGGCCCAGGCCATCGCCTTTGGTGTACACAGCTGTGCTTACTCTCTGGTAGCCATAGGCTTTCTGGCCAGCGTGCTCATCGAGTATCAGCAGCATCTGTCCCACCTGGCCACAGAAGACCCCCTTACCCGTCTACTGAACCGCCGGGGGCTGGAAGGCGCCCTGCACGTCAGCCTGGCGCAGGCATCCAGGCAGGGGCTCCCCACCGCGGCCATCATGGTGGATATAGACCACTTCAAGAAGGTAAACGACAGTTTCGGCCACGAGACGGGAGACCAGGTCATACGCCAGGTGGCACATATTCTGCGGCACATGACTCGCACCAGTGATGTAGTAGCTCGCACCGGAGGTGAGGAGTACCTGTTGGTACTGCCCTCTACCAGCCTGGATGCGGCAAGAACACTGGCCGAGCGCATCCGTCTGGCCATAGGTGAGCGGCCGCTACTGGTAGACCACCAACGCATCCCTGTCACCGTAAGCCTGGGTGTTGCCAGCGTCATAGGTGAAGTCGATATGGACGAATTGAGCCAGGAAGCCGACCGGGCCATGTACCTGGCCAAGCGTGGTGGGCGCAACCGCGTTGCCTCAGTGGAAAACAATCCTGTTCATCTCAGCGCCACTACTGACCAGACCTGAGAAATCAATGCACAATCTATCAGTCTCGGTATATTTCGCCAGGGCCGTGTTGGCAAATGCGGTAGCCCAGGGCCTGGACCCGATCACCCTGCTGCGCAAGAATCATATTTCCCCGCGCCTGTTGCTGGAGGACAATGCCCGCATTTCCATCGAGCGCTACGCCGACCTGTATGTCAGTACCGTGCTGGCAATGGGGGACGAGGCACTGGGTTACACTACCCGACGCATGCCTATCGGCTGCTGGTCCATGATGTGCC
The DNA here is from genome assembly GCA_003646415.1 of Gammaproteobacteria bacterium. Taxonomy (GTDB): domain Bacteria; phylum Pseudomonadota; class Gammaproteobacteria; order Pseudomonadales; family Halieaceae; genus JBALVO01. Next base: position 12,967 of record QNFS01000009.1, on the reverse strand, counting down.
ACGCGGTTATAGGTTGCGAAACTCTGGGACAGGCCCTCAGCCGCTATTGCCGCTTCTATCAGCTTTTTGAGTTTGGTATACACCCCTGCCTGGAAGAGGAGAGGGACCAGGCCCGTATTCGCCTGGTACAGCTGGACGATAATGTCGACTCAGTCCCCTACCTGAGCGATATGGTGTTGTTCAACGCCCATCGCTTCGCCAGTTGGCTGGTACAGGAACACCTGCCCATCCAGAGAGTGGATCTTAACTACACACCCCGGGCTCAACTCGTCGACTACCGTCACATGTTTCTGGCCAACCCTGTGCAGTTTGAGCAAGCGCAATCGCTACTTGTACTGCCCAGGAGCCTGCTGGATAAACAGGTCACACAAAACGAAGCATCCCTGCGCCACTTTTTACGCCACCCGGTGCTGATCATGCTCACCCAGGACTACGCCAGCAACAGCTGGACCTCCCGGGTGCGACATATCGTGCGACGCCAGCTGGGGGACATGCCCGAACTGAACGAGGTGACGAAAATGCTGGAGATCCACCCCCAGACGCTGCGCAGGCGCCTGTCATCCGAGGGCACCACGTTCAAGGAGATCAAGAACCAGGTACGCCGCGATACGGCACTGCATTTTCTGGGCAAACAGGGGCTGAGTATTGAGGAAATTGCCCACAGAGCCGGTTTTTCGGAGTCCAGCGCCTTTATCCGGGCCTTCAAGGGCTGGACGGGAGTGACGCCCTATACTTATCGCAAAGGTCTGTAAACCAACACTCTGAGCAGATTGGCATTTATCTAAGGCATGCGTGAGTACGTCCCGCTGCTTCCGGAAGCAGCTACCTGCGGCGGCGTTGAATACGCTTGACCTTCGCTCTCCATGGGCTATATTGGCCGCAGGAAGTGAAGCTATAAGGATATTTTAGTGCGATCCATCATACGTGCGCTGGCGATATTCTATATCGTCTATCTCGCCATCGTTGTTCTGGTCATCACGCCAGCCCTCAATCTCCTGCCTCCGCGGATTGTACAGCAGACTTTTGGCAGGCAGTTGCACACCGAGATGGTGCTGTTCAACCCCTTCACGCTCGCCCTGGAGGTCCGCCAGGCACAACTACCGGAGCTCACCGGAGAGCGCTTCTTCGCGGTGGATAAGGCCATCATCAACCTGTCGCTGGAGAGTCTGTGGCGCGAGGGCTGGGTGTTGGACGAGGTAAAGGTTCAGGGGCTTTACGTCCACGTCATACGCCTGCCCGACGGCGAATTCAATTTTTCAGACATGATAGCCAGCGAACAGGATGATCCCCCCGCTGCAGAAGCCGATGGCGGCATTCCCGGCCTCACCATACATGACTTCGATTTCCGGTCGCAGACAATAATAATTTCCGACAAAACCCGGGAGACGCCCTACACAACCCACTGGGACGGCCTGGTCATCCATGTTCTGGACCTGTCTACCGTCATTGAAGAGGGGCGCCCGTACCGCATCGATGTCTATGGCGAGGCCGGCGGCAGCCTGCACTGGGAGGGTGAACTGTCGGTTCCCAATGCCCGCGGCAAGGGTAGCCTGGTGCTGAAAAATCTGGATCTCACGACTGCGTGGCGCTTCGCTGAACCGTGGGTTCAGTTCGAGTTAAAGAACGGGCGTCTTAACGCCGAGGCCCAGTATCAATTGGATTGGAATGACGTATTCACGTATGAACTCTCCGGTGCCAGGTTAAATTTATCCGGGATCGACATAGCACCGAAAACAAGCGTAGAGTTGCCTGATACCACGCTTGGACTAAAGGATTTTACTATCGACGGCATTACCGTGGACAGCCAGGCGCAACACGCCGCCATCGATTCGGTCACCGTGGATGGCCTGGCAGTGAGCGGCTGGAGCGAAGGTTCCAGAGTCAGCCTGGCGGAGCTGTTCACCGGGGAAACTGCTGCTGAGCCGGCCGGACAAGAGGAAGATCAAGAGGAACCGGAATCCACCGCTGAAAATACCGATAGCGACTGGACGGCCGACATCAAAACCACTCGCCTGCAGAACAGCAGCCTGCACTGGCGCTCGGAATTCACCGATCCTCCTGTGCTGGAGGTAACCCCGATTGAAGCCACTATTGCCGACGTCAAATGGCCCCTGTCCGGTGACAGTCAATTGTCCCTGAACCTGATGGCGAACCAGCAGGCGAAAATAGCCATAGACGGTGCCCTGGCCCTGGCCAATGGCGACGGCAGCATCGGCTATAAGCTGGAGGGACTGCCGCTGAGCTGGTTCAACCCGAACCTGCCAGCGGCGCTCAAGGCGAAATTTACCGGCGGTGGGGTGCAGATTGACGGGGAAGTGACACTGGCCGGTTACGCGCCCACCACAGTGCACCTGAACGGCGCGGTCAGGGGTTTTTCCGCCCGGGTAGAGGACGCGGAAACCGTCCTCACCACCTGGGATACGGTGCGCTGGGAGGAACTGGAAGTCAATCTTGAACAGCACAGTGTCACTATGGAAAAACTGTCGATCAACAAGTTCTCCGGCCGCATACACATCAGGGAAGATGGCTCCATCAACGCCCAGAATATATGGAAGGAAGAAGTCGGTGACAAAGTGGAGGAAATTGTCGAGGACCTATCCCTGGATAAACCCTGGTCAGTTCGCATTCCGACCATACTCATCACCGACAGCGCTGTGGATTTTATGGATCAATCACTGCCCATTAATTTCCGTACGGTAATCAGCGACCTCAACGGAGATATACTCGGCATCGACACGGCCCCGGGGACCGAGGCGACAGTGGACATAAAAGGCTCGGTGGACGGCTACGCGCCAGTGGCGCTAAAGGGCAGCGCCCAACCTTTCTCCGCGCCACCGGCGCTGGGTCTGAGCCTCACATTCGACGGTGTCGACCTCGCCCTGCTAACCCCCTACTCCAGCACCTATGCCGGCTATGCCATCGATCGCGGTTTGCTCACCCTGCATTTGCGGTATGCGATGCAGGATAATCACCTGGAGGGCGACAACAAGGTGCTGATCAACCAGTTAAAGCTGGGCGACAAGGTCGACAGTGACAAGGCGATGGATATCCCATTGAAGCTGGGCCTGGCGCTGCTGACCGACGCCAACGGCGTTATCGACTTGCAAGTGCCGGTAAGCGGCAATGTCGATGACCCAGAGTTCAAAGTGGGCGGCGTTATATTCAAAGCCTTCGTCAACATTCTTACCAAGGCCGTGACAGCGCCATTCAGCCTGCTGGCCAATCTGGTAGGCAGCGAAGATGACCTGCAGCGCATGACTTTCGCCTCGGGCTCTGCGGAACTGGATGAAGCGAGCAAAACTAAACTGGGTCAGCTCACCAGCGCTCTCACCCAGCGCCCGGGACTGACACTGGTGCTCACCGGTCGCCTCAATGTCCCCGCCGACCGTGAAGGTTTGCAAAAAAACATCCTGCAAGAGCAACTGATAGCGGCTGGATTGTCCCCGGATAAACTCGCCAGCAAGGAATCCGCATGGGAAAAGGCCATCGCGGCGCGCTACAAGTCACTACCGGCCAGTACCGGACAATCTGCCGATTTGTCTTCACATGAAATGTACCGGCAGGTGGTACAAAGCATCGAGGTAAGTGACGCCCGGTTGATAGATTTGGCGCAGCAGCGCACTATCGCCGTGAAGAACTACCTGGTCAACGATGCGCAGTTGCCTGACGACCGGGCAGTGGTCGAAAAAACCGACCTGGACGACAAGGCCAATATGTTCAGCGGCGTTGAACTGAGCATGGAAAACTAGTGTAGTGTACCTCGTCACGCAGCATAGCGCGCAGCCCAGCCTGGCTTAAATATTTCCACCACGGTGTAAGCTTTGGTATATTTATTTGTTGCGAACAGTCCTTGCTGTGCACCCACCCACAGCACAGACTCTGGCACGGCTTACAGGCCTTTTCAGTCACAAGAAAGAAAGAAATATGACCGCACAACAACTGGACACCAAAATACTCAGCGCCTACCTGGCTGATCATATCCCCGGTTTTAGTGGCCCGGTGACGGCAGAGAAATTCGCCGGCGGCCAGTCCAACCCTACCTTCAAACTGACCACGGGCAATCAGGCCTACGTCCTGCGCCGCAAGCCCCCGGGTGAATTACTGAAATCAGCCCATGCGGTCGACCGGGAATTTCGCGTCATCAGCGCTCTGCGTGATACCGATGTACCGGTACCGAGAACCTATGTCCTGTGTGAGGACGAAACTGTCATTGGTTCCATATTTTATGTCATGGAGTATATGGAAGGACGCATACTCTGGGACCCGCTGTTGCCCGAAGCCAGGGACAACCAGGAGCGCGGCGCCTTCTACGACGCCATGAACCAGACCATGGCGGCCCTGCACAATGTGGATGTGGACGCAGTGGGCCTTGCCAGTTTCGGTCGGCCCGGCAATTATTTCGAGCGTCAGTTGAACCGCTGGAGCAAGCAGTACAAGGCATCGGAGACCCGGCACATCGCCGCCATGGAAACCCTGATGACCTGGCTGTCGGCCAATATGCCCACGGATGATGGTACTGTGAGCCTGGTACACGGTGACTACCGGCTGGATAACATGATGTTTCACTCCAGCGAACCACGGGTCATCGCCCTGCTGGACTGGGAGTTGTCCACCCTGGGCCACCCTCTCGCGGACCTGGCCAACCAGTGCATGGCCTGGATGCTAACACGGGAAGGCACCGTCAAAGGCCTGGCGGGAGTCGACCGCCAGTCACTGGGCATTCCCACGGACGAAGAATACATCGCGCGCTATTGTGAACGCACCGGGCGCGATGGTATCGACAACTGGAATTTCTATATGGTATTTTCGCTGTTTCGCCTGGCAGCGATTTTGCAGGGCATCGTGAAGCGCGCCCAGATAGGTACCGCATCCAGTACCGAGGCTGATGCCAGAGGCGATATGGTGGGCCCGCTGGCCGATATGGCAGTGCGTTTAATCGACTGACACCTCACCCACCCGGCAGCAGTTGTTGCCGAGCGAATCTAACTCCGCTCACCTCGATAAAGCAGCCTGGTGTCCTAGGCCGCTTTATCCCGCTTTAGCCTGTTATGATTGCGCAAGGACTGCGCTTCATAGTCGCGGACAATTTTGCCCAGCGCAGTGCTAATCCGCGTCTGGTTCCTGATCATCTCTATCTTGCGCCAGGTAGAGCGCTCCCCGGACAATACCAGTTTCATCACTTCATCCACAGACCGATGAGCCAATAGTTTGAACGGGTTGTAGAAGCGATTGCGCGGGAGAATATTGATATCGCCAATATAATCCTGGTTAACGACAGAAATCAGTGTGTTGGCGGCCTGGGACAGGGCTGTCTCCCTGCTGAGCGATTTGTGGAATATCGCCGCACTGGCGTTTAGCCATTCCCTGCCGGTCTGCCCGGCTGTGCTCTTCAGGATAGCCAGCGTACCCCGGTGATGTTTAGTGCCCGTAACGAAAGGCAGTACCGCCGGATTGGCCTGGCTGACAATATAGTGATTCACACCGTACAGGCGCGCCAGGCGCTTGGTCGGCAGGTCATCACTGACCGAGCCGTCCACCCACTTCCGCGATGGCAGGTAAGGCTGGCGCTCGCCCCACTTATCGCGCGCTTCCAGCATCACCGCCGGGAACAGGCCCGGCACCGCCCCGGAGGCCATTACGGACTTTTGGATCAGCACATTGGGAGACGTAATGGCATTTAACAAGCGGGACGTCTGGTGCGTTTCCGCCGCTGCAACGGAGATATTGAGCATTCTACCGGTATGCTCAAAGGACTCCTGAAAGGTCATATCCGGTATCAGGCGCTCGACCATTTCCTGCACCTCGCCTACTGCCAGCATTTTGGGCCGCAGGCCGCCAAGAGAGCTGAACAGGCCGGCTTTGTGCTCAATTTCCTGCACCAGGTGTTGCGGCGTAAGAATTTCACGCAACTCGTCATCGGAGTGCGTACAAAGCAGGCTGCCCACAATGGAGCCACCACTGGCGCCGGACAGGATATTGGGCAATAAACCCTGCTCCAACAGCGCTTTCACAACACCAACATGGAAAAACAGCAACATACCGGAACCGCTCATCATGAGCGCCGAACGGCCAAAACAATGATGCGCACGCCGGAAGAAATCGAGTTTTTCCTCGAAACTAATATCATCCACCTCGGGGCTGGCCAACAGTTCCAGTCCGTCGACGATTTCATCTATATAGTCTACGATCAGCTGTTTGGTGCCCAACATGGCCCGCTCATACAGCGATGACTTGCCCATGCCACCCATGTTGCCATGAATACCCTCGTTCAGGGTAAACAACAGCCCGCGGTTGTCGTGCCTGGCGCGCAGGGATTGCAAGCTGTCCAGGCGAATCCGGATGGAGACGTTGTCGTACTGGGTGGATGAATCCTTGCTGCGCCAGCGATCAAAGCCCATGGCCCTGTCGTAGTCCGCGGCCGCCTCGCGCCACTCTTCATAGGTTGCGGCCTGTTCCATGAACTTTTTTAGTTTGCGGGTTCCCAATGTCATAAGTTAAACATCCCTGCCGTTTTACGATCCTGAAACTTTAATGTACTCCCTGTGGCGATAAATCACACTCTTGACATTCCCCGAGAAGAGCGCTCAGCAACGCCGGGGATTAGCAGCAGAGTTTTTATTGCCCATGGGTAGCCCTTTTTCATTACGCCTCCTTTACAGCGCTTTTATCACCCTCCGTTGGCGCCTTGGGGGCTGCCTTACTGCGCGGATTGGTCTTCTTGCGCGTTGTGGCTTTCTTGCGCGTTATGGCTTTCTTGCGCGTCGCGACTGCCTTGCCGGCCGCGGCTGGCTTGCTCGCCGGCTTTGGCGGTGTATCCGAGTGTACGCGCAACTCGCGCTGGGCCGCCCGGTCTGCCCGGGTGGGCGGGGGCCGGCGGCGGGATGCGCGCGGACGGTGATACCGAGATGCATCCGGTCGCAGATCGCCATGCTCGAAGCGATGCAGAATTTCCTCCATGGTACGGCCAATCTTGGTACAGATGCGGATTGCTTCTATATTAGGATAGGTGGAATGCTCACCCCCCTCCATCAACTCCAATAAATCCTGCTCAGACAGGTGTGACAGAATCTTCGCGGGGTTGTACCAGCTAAAACTCGGTATGACGTTGATATCACCGCTGTAGTCCTGGTCAATCAGGGCGTGGATACTGCTCATCAGCATGTTGAAGCGCGGCCAGGTATCCCCCTTTTTTTGCACCATGCCCCGATAGAAGTTGAGCAACTCCCGGCCCATGCCGATACCCAGGCTCCCCAACGCGGCGCCCAGGGCGTTGCCCTCTCCCTCCTTTTTCAAAAATGGAATGGCGATGGGGTTGACCATACTCACGATATAGTGATTGGGGCTGTACAAGCGCTGCAAACGCTTGGCGGGAAGATCGTCTGCGATGGAGCCATCCACCCACTTGCGTGTGGGCAGGTAGGGCTGGGCTTCACCATGGGCATTCTTGGCCATCAGCATAACCGGCGGAAATACACCGGGCACCGCACAGGACGCCATTACTGCATAGCGCACATACACATTGGGCGACGTGATGGCATTTAGCAGGCGGGATCGCTGGTGCGGCTCCGCCGGCGCCACTGAGATACTGATCTGCCGGCCGGTTTTCTCGTAGGCTTCCTGGAAAGTCATATCCGGCACCATACGGGCCACCAGTTTTTCCAGGTCACCCACGTCAATCTGTGGGTTGGCGCCAAAAAACATGCGGGAAAAGGCACTGGCTTCACGCTCCGCCTCGGACAATACATTGGCGGGGTTGTAGAAACGTCGCAGTTCCTCATCGGTGTGGGTGCCCACCACCCCGGCTACCAGGGAACCGGCGCTGGAACCAGAGATCACCTTCGGCAACAAGCCCTCGTCCAGCATGGCTTTCACCACACCCAGGTGATAAAAACCCAGCACCCCGCCACCGCTTAGCATCAGGGCGGTGCGGCCATAACAGACATTAGCGCGGTAGAAAAAATCAAGTTTTTCCTGCAAATCGATGTCATCGCTTTCCAGTTCTGCCAGGAAGCGCAGGGAGTCATCGATTTCATCGATATACTGCTCGATAAGTTTTTTGGTGCCGAACTTGGCCCGGTGGTAAAGACTGCTGCGGCCCATGCCCCCCATATTGCCGTGAATACCCTCGTTCAGGGTGAACAGCAGACCATGGTAGTCGTGGCGCGCCCGCAGGCTGCGCAGCCTGTCCAGGCGCAGGCGAATCTGCGCGTAGTCATACTGGCCGGTCTGGTCTACCTCACGCCAGCGTTTCTGCCCCGACAACTCATCGTGCCCGGTCGCCGCCTCACACCACGCCTCGTAGCTGGTGCTCGTGTTCATCTGCTTTTCAAGTTTCTTGAGTTTGCGCGATTTTCTCACGGGTAAACCTCTCCTGTGTTGCCCATATCTGACGCCTTATACCGCTTAGCATAGTCCAAACACGCTGTGACTCCCACCGGTTTGTTAACGGTGAACACTTGCCACTTTGATCTTCATCAAAAGGTAGTCACTTTCTCATCAGATAATTCGATCAACCCGCCATTTAATACCGTTGGGATGCACTGCGGCCTGAATATATCTAGAATGGGCGCATTCGCAGTTCCTGTGTGGCAATATCTGTCATACAACTCAACTTAAACAATGAGGTTTTATTTTTGCGCGCATATTTGACCGTTGCCCTGATCCTGTTACTGATTTTTGGCGGCATATCCGGCTATCTCTACTACAAGTCCAACCACCAGGCTGGCATGGACTTTGCCCCGCCGCCGATCACTGTGGCGGCGACCACGGCACGAACCGAGACCTGGTCGTCGCAGTTGGACGCTGTGGGCACGATCCGCGCGACCCGGGGCGTGGAGTTGAGTGCAGAAACCAGCGGTGAGATCATCGCCATCGCTGTCTCCTCTGGTGCGGAGGTCCAGGCGCAGCAGCTCTTGCTTACCCTCAACGACAGCGTGGAACGGGCCAGTCGCAAACGGCAGGAGGCCAATCTCAAACTGGCTCGCTTGTTGTACACCAGAGACGCCAGTCTGGTAAAACAGAAATCCATCCCCCAGAGCCAGTATGATCGATCACAGGCCAACCTGGACAGTGCAATCGCACAGCTGGCGGAAACAGAAGCCCGCCTGGACAACAAACGCATCGTCGCCCCTTTTTCAGGAACCGTGGGCATCATTAAGGTGAAAGTTGGCGATTATATTGAATCCGGTACGCCCATCACAACCCTACAGGACCTCAGTGAATTGGAGATTGATTTTTCTGTTCCCGCCAGGCACTTCCCGCAACTGCGCAGGGGCCTGAGAATCGCGGTGTACACTGGCGCGTTCCCCGACCACGAGTTCCGCGCCACCCTGCAGGCGCTGGATACCAAGGTCGACGCGGGTACGCACAACCTCCTGTTGCGCGCCACTATGGACGACAGTGACGGGCTGCTCCCGGGAATGTTTGCCCGGTTGATCATTGACCTGGACAAACCGGTAACAGTGGTCAGCGTACCCGAGACCGCTGTTTCCTACTCTCTGCACGGCAATACTATTTATGTGGTGCGCGAAAGTGACGGTGAGTTGCGGGTGCAACCACGAGTAGTACAGACCGGTGAGGCACGGGACGGGAAGATCGCCGTAGTTGACGGGCTAGACGGCGGCGAGCGGGTCGTCACCGCAGGGCAGAACAAACTGCGCCGGGACACCCGCGTTGTTATCGATGAATCAGTGAGGTTCTAGTGTACCTCACCGACATATTTATCAAGCGCCCGGTGCTGGCCCTGGTGGTCAGCAGCCTGATACTGCTGCTGGGTACGGCATCCCTGTTTCGGGTAGCCGTACGGGAATTCCCGGAACTGGAACGCAGCGTCATTTACATTGACACGACCTACCGGGGCGCCAGCGGGCGTACCGTGCAGGGTTTTGTGACCACCCCGTTGCAAATCAGTATCGCCGGAGCCCGCGGCATCGAATACATGACCTCCGACAGCAACCCCGGCAAGTCCAGCATCGAGGTCTATGTGCGGCTGGGGGAGAACACCAGCGACGTATTGTCTGAAGTCATCGCCAAGGTCAACCAGGCCAGGGGAGACCTCCCCCGGGAGATCGACGACCCGGTGATAACAACCGCCTCCGGCGGTGACGCCATGATCTACATGGCCTTCACCAGCGACCAGATGAGCCCCTACCAGATCACCGATTACCTGATGCGCACGGTGCAACCGGAGTTCGCCACCCTGGAGGGCGTGGGCAAGGCGGCCATCTTCGGTCGCCAACTAGCCATGCGGATCTGGTTGGACCCGGTGCGTATGGCGGCCTTGGGTGTTACAGCGACAGACATCAATGCCGCCGTGCGGCGCGACAATTACATTGCGACCGCGGGCTCGACAGAGGGCGACCTGGTGCGAGTCACGGTGGACGCTCGCACCGATATGCAGACCCCTGAGGAATTTGAAAACCTGGTGGTGCGCCAGGTAGGAGAAGAACGCGTTCGCCTCGGCGATGTGGCAGAGGTGGAACTGGCCGCAGAAAATACCCAGATGAAATCCCTGTCCAGCGGCCGCGATACCGTATTCATGTCTATCACACCGACACCGGATGCTAACCCACTGGATGTGTCCAGGACGGTTCACGACGCAATGCCTCGCATTAGAGCCGCCCTGCCCGCCGACCTGAAGGTATTTATGGATTGGGATGGCAGCACCGTTATCGATGCTGCGCTGGAGGAGGTCCTCACCACCCTGTTGGAAGCGGCACTGATTGTTATCCTGGTTATCTACCTGTTCCTGGGTTCTTTGCGTGTCGTGTTAATACCCCTGGTCGTCATTCCCCTGTCACTGATCGGTGTGGTTTTTCTAATCCTGGCTATGGGTTTCTCCCTCAATCTTCTGACTCTGCTGGCCATGGTCATAGCCATCGGGCTGGTGGTGGACGATGCCATCGTGGTGGTGGAAAACGTACACCGGCATATAGAGCATGGCGCCTCTGCGCACGATGCCGCGCTGCTGGGAGCCCGCGAGGTCGCCCTGCCGGTGGTGACCATGACACTGACCCTGGCCGCAGTTTACGCTCCCATCAGTTTTATCGGCGGACTGACCGGCGCCCTGTTCAGCGAGTTCGCCCTCACCCTGGCGGGTGCCGTGGTGGTTTCGGGCATCGTTGCCCTGACCCTAAGCCCCATGATGTGTTCCCGTGTTTTAAAGGACAGCGAACACCAGGGACGCTTCGCAAACTGGCTGGACGAGCGTTTCAAACGGTTGATCAAGCACTATCAACGACTGCTGTCGGCCTGTATGGACAATCGGGGAGCGGTACTGTTGTTCGCTGCCTGCATCCTGGGCAGCCTTCCTCTACTGTTCTCCCTGGCCCAGCAGGAGTTGGCACCAGAAGAGGATGGCGGAAGCCTCTATGTCACAGGCACCGCGCCGCGCTATGCCAATCTCGAATACACCGATTACTTCCTCAATGAGGTGGTTCAGGTCTGGAAGGACATTCCCGAATTCAGCCACTCCTGGCAGGTGATCAGGCCCGACACCAACTTTGGCGGTATTACCATGATCCCCTGGGATAAACGACAGCGCAGCCAGCAACAGGTGCAGGCGGAGTTCCAGCAAAAATTGCAGGGTGTGGCCGGGATGGAATTGTTCAGCTTTGGCTCCCCTGCCCTGCCGGGGTCGGATGCGGGGCTGCCGCTGAACTTTGTTGTCGCCTCTACCGCAGACTATGAAGAAGTCATGCGCGTTGGCGACGAGTTGCTGCAGACCGCCCGCGAATCGGGCCTGTTCTCTTTCATCACCCAGACACTGCATTTCAACCGCCCGGAAACAGCGGTTAATATAGACCGGGAACGGGCGGCGCGCCTGGGTATTTCCATGCAGGACATCGGTGAGACACTATCGATCATGCTGGGTGAAGCGGAAGTGAATCGCTTTAACCTGGAGGGGCGCAGTTATAAGGTTATCCCCCAGGCCGGGCGCGGTTTTCGCCTGACCAGGCAAGAGTTGGAAAAATACTACTTGCGCACGGCCAGTAACAAACTGGTGCCCCTGTCCGCTGTCATCTCGCTGGAATCGCGCGTAGAGCCCAACGAATTGGCCCAGTACCAGCAACTCAACAGCACCACCATCAAGGGCATGATGAGACCGCCAAATAGCCTGGGCACTGGACTGGAATTCCTGCGCGACAAGATGTATGAAATTGCGCCAAAAGGGTTCCGCGAGGGCTATACCGGCGCCTCGCGGCGCTTCATCCAGGAAAGCACTTCTTTCCCGGTACTGTTCGGCCTGTCACTGACTCTCATTTACCTGGTACTGGCGGCACAATACAACAGTTTTCGCGATCCACTGGTGGTGCTGATTTCCGTGCCACTGTGTCTCTTCGGAGCTGTGGTGCCCATAGCCCTGGGTTTTGCCACCCTCAATATCTATACCCAGGTAGGCCTGTTGACCTTGATTGGCCTGATCAGCAAGCACGGTATTCTGATCGTGGATTTCGCCAATCAGCTGATCCGCAGGGGAATGGATCGTAAAGGGGCGGTATTGCAGGCGGCAGCCATGCGGCTGCGCCCCATTCTGATGACGACTTTCGCCACCGTACTGGGCGTGTGGCCGCTGGTCATCGCCACCGGCGCCGGCGCCAACAGCCGCTACAGCATAGGCCTGATGATCACCGCAGGAATGCTGGTTGGCACTCTGTTTACACTGTTCGTACTACCCACCCTGTACCTGCCCTTCGGCGGGCGGGCCAGGCGCAAAACCGCCACAGCTGGGCAGGCTGTAGCAAACGGCACAGACAACCCCCCTGTGCGACACGCAAGCAAATGACCATTACCCGAAAACTGTGCCGTTCCACGCAGGGCGGGTAAAGTGACAGGGCTTCAGCAAGAGCGCATCAAGCCCTGTTGCATGGTGGTCGCCACCAGAGCTCCTTCACGGGTGTAGAAACTACCCCGGGCCAGCCCCCGACCCTCGCCAATGCGCTCGGCTTGCACCGTATGCAGCAGCCAG
>QNFS01000008.1 GCA_003646415.1 Gammaproteobacteria bacterium | reverse complement strand
GCAGGCGGCCAGCGTCAGGCTGAGCCTGAAATCCCTGAAACCACGGCGGGCAAAGGCCACGATTGCCGAAAGATTTTGTGCCAGGATGGCGATGCGATTGGTGCCATTGGCCACCGGCCCGGGCAGGCCCATGAACACCATGACCGGTACCGTGATCAGTGAACCCCCGCCCGCCATTACATTGACAAAGCCGCCGATGATGCCAACCACTACCAGCAGCCCCCCCTGCCACAGCTGCAACTCCACTGTCAGTCTTCCGTCCAGGGCTCGCGCATAGTGACAAATTCTTCAGCCGCGGTGGGGTGTATGCCAATGGTGCTGTCGAAAGTGGCCTTGGTGGCCCCGGCTCGCAGGGCAATGGCGATGCCCTGCATGATTTCACCGGCATCCGGCCCCATCATGTGCACCCCCACCACACGGTCACTGGCCTTATCGATGATCAGCTTCATAAAGGTTTGTTCGTCCCGGCCGCTGATGGTGTGCTTCATGGGCTTGAAGGTGGATTTGAACAAGCGGATATGGCCGAATCTCGCGCGCGCCTCATCCTCGGTAAAACCGACGGTGCCGATATTGGGCTGGCAGAACACCGCTGTGGGTATAAAGTCGTAATCCACCTGGCTTTTCAGGTCGCCAAACTGGCGGCGGGCGAAGGCCATACCCTCGGCCAGGGCCACGGGGGTCAGTTCCATACCGCCGATGACATCACCCAGGGCGAAAATGCTGGGCTCGCTGGTGCAGTATTGCTCGTCGACATTGATAATGCCGAACTCATTCATCGCCACGTTTACGTTTTCCAGGCCCAAACCCGCCAGATTGGCTTTGCGCCCGGTAGCGTACAGCACTGTATCGGCCTCCAGTGTAGAGCCGTTGGTCAACTCGATTTGCAGACCGTTGGCGCCGGGACTGATGGATCTCACATTGACCTCAAAACGCAGGTCCACCCCGGTTTTGGCGATTTCCCGGGCGGCATGGGCGCGAATGTCGGTATCGAAGCCACGCAGGAATAAAGGGCCTCGATACAGTTGCGTCACCTGCGCCCCCAGCCCGTTGAAAATACCGGCGAATTCAGCGGCGATATAGCCGCCGCCGACAATGACCAGGCGCCGTGGGAAGGTTTCCAGGTCAAAAATTTCATTGGAGGTCACAGCGTGCTCGCTGCCGGGGAATTCGGGAATATGGGGCCAGCCGCCGGTGGCGATCAGGATTTTCCCAGCCGTATAGTGCCGCTCGCCGACGGCGACCGTGTGGGCGTCGATGATGCGGCCGCGCCCGTCCATCACCTGTGCCTCAACACCGGACAGCAGGTTGCGGTAAATAGCGTTCAGGCGTGAAATTTCAGTTTTCTTGTTGTCACGCAAGGTCGCCCAGTCAAAGCGGGGCGCCGTGCTGTCCCAACCGAAGCCCTGTGCGTCTTTGAAGCCCTTGCCGAATTCTGAAGCGTAGACGTACAGCTTCTTGGGAACACAGCCCACATTGACGCAGGTGCCGCCCATATAGCGGTCTTCCGCCACGGCGACGCGTGCGCCGAAGCCCGCTGCCATGCGTGCCGCTCTCACGCCGCCGGAGCCGGCGCCGATGACAAACAAGTCGTAGTCGTAGTCTCGCTCGCAGCCAAAGTCAGCCATGATTTTCTCCATTTTTTCTCACCGCTGCCGCCAGCATTTGCAGCAGTGGTGCAGGCCTTTGTTGATGTGGAAGCTGTTATCCAGATCGGGATCGCTTATCAGGCCCTTCCAGCCCACCACCGTGCGCGGTTTTTCAAAATACATGCGAAGTACCGGGACGATGGCATCACCAAGGGGCTCACAGGCGGCTTTGAACTGCCTGGCGAAATCCAGCAGGGCATCCGGGTCATGTACGGAACAGGGGCCAACGATAGCCAGCACCCGGTGGTCTTTGCCGGACAGCACCTCTTCAACACTAGCGAGGGCCCTTGATCAGGCTGCGGAACCAGTCTGTCAGCGTCTCGTGCTTGTAGTCGGTAAACTCCCCGGCATCCATAAACATCCCGTGCTCTTTACAGACTTCGTACCAGATATGAGGTTGGTCGGGATCGGAGGCTTTTTCCATATCCTTGCCACAACGCGGGCAGGAGATGTTTTCAACGGTGTCCCATTTTTTGCCTTCGCTTGCGCTGCCGGTATCCAGCGCATCACCCAGCCACTTGCTTTTGAGGAGTTCCGCCTCCCCATGATCGAACCACAGGCCCTTGCAATTGGTACAGCGATCTATAACCAGGTCACCGCCGTAGGTGATTTCGTCCATCCCGTGTCCACATTTGGGACATTCAATGCGGTGTACATCCGGGTTATATTCCATCTGGGTTTCCTATTGGTTGCAGTTTTTAGGCATTACTATCGGGGGGCAATAAACCTTGAGTGTAGCGCAGCATGAGCTAATTTTCCTGCTCCGTTTTAACCAGCACTAACACCAACTGGCTTCTGAGCCAGGGTGCTTCAGTAGTTCTTCGACATTAGCGCTTAATATACGATAGCCCACGTTACCGTAAAGAACCTGGCGCCCCTCGTTCAGTACCCAGGTTGGACTGCCCTTTACACCCAATTCGTTGGCGCTACGCAGGTCATTACTCAATGCAGCGATGGCACTGCCGTTTTGCAGGACGTTGCGCAATGATCCGCTGTCCAGCTTTTCATCGGCTGCCAGGTTCAGCAACAGCGACAAATCTCCTATGTCCCGTGCTTCACAAAAGAATGCGTGGCGAATACGCAGGGCCATTGTCTCAACCGCCACGTGGTCACCGGTGACCAACTCTACCGCTTTAAGTAGCAGGTGCGCCTGCATTGAGGAGTGTGGCCGAACTTTTAGCCAGACGTCTGGATGTACTGTGACCTGGTCGAAGGGCGAAGCCAATTTTTTAACATGGGCGCTGAATTTTTCAAAACCATCCGCCTCTCCCCACTGTCGGGGTATTTTGTTGTGGCTGTCACCAAAAATGTCGACATAGCGATGACGCAGTTCTATATCATGACCATATTGACGGTGTAATTCGTCCAACCGTGGTTGGGCAATCCAGGCCCAAACGCAAAGTACATCGGTGAAATAATCTATGACAATCGGTGAGGGTTCACTACTCATTTTTTTTACGCAGGGTGTGGTGAGTTTGTCGGGATAATTTCTTAAAGGAAGAACGCTGTCAATAGGCCATGTATTTTTTCCTCTATAGATCCAAAAATAATCGTTACATCTTTGTAATTTAGGCCTACACTGCAAATGTAGTACTTTCAATCACTACGGAGTGCATAAGTAATGTTGGATAAAGAACTGGCTCAGGCTACCAAAATGGCTGAAAACGCTAATAAGAAAGTAGAGCAACTTCGAAAGAGGTTGGTGGCCGAGTCTGAAAAGGCAAATGCCAGGGGCAAGCGAGAACTTGGTGCGGCGCGTAAGAAACACTCTGCCGCTAAAAATCGTTTGAAAAAAGCG
Source organism: Gammaproteobacteria bacterium (assembly GCA_003646415.1). Lineage (GTDB taxonomy): Bacteria > Pseudomonadota > Gammaproteobacteria > Pseudomonadales > Halieaceae > JBALVO01. The sequence goes on along the minus strand of QNFS01000008.1, from coordinate 27,877 downwards.
CAGGCTGCGCTTCGTAAGAAGGCATCACTCGGCAACCAGAAAAAAGTCGACACCCTGATAGAGCAAGTGCAGAGCCTGGCGGAAGCCGTAGGGAAAATCGCCAAGGAAGCGTATGAATCTGCTGAGAAGCTGGTGACCGTCAAGACGGATGCTATGCTGGAAGATCACAAGGCCAAGGCGGCAAATCGGGCTGCGAGTATGGTAGAAAAAGCGGCCGCAAAGCCCAAGAAGAAGAAAGCTGCCGCCAGAAAAAAGCCCGCTGTCAAGAAAAAACCCGCGGGCAAGAAAAAAACTGCGGCCAAGAAGAAAGCGGCACCCAGGAAAAAGGCCGCTGCCAAGAAAAAAACTCCGGCTCGCAAAAAGGCGTAAGGCTGATAACGTAACTGTTACGGCGTCCCGACCCTGGTGCTCTCCTGTCGGTGTTATTCAACACAGCCCCCGGCAGATGTTCTAAGCCATTCGATACGCCTGCGCAGCAGCGCGCCTGCTCATCACCTGTTTTTGTTGCTTACCAGCCTCGCGCTAATTGATGCCGGCCTTCTCCCTGGCCGTGCGGCGCTGTAACATTTGCACGGCGGAAAGGCGGTATGCGAGGTGGTATTTGTAGATATTGGCCACATACTGGACCGGCTCCCGGCCGATGTCCCTGGCGGCCGCCAGTTCCACATTATCGAACCAGATATCTGGATCGTAACCCTGCTTTTTGGCCGATTTGCGCAGGTTGATCATACGGTTGGGGCCGATATTATAGGCAGCCAGCGCCAATAGTGTCTGGTTTTCCCCGGTGATTTCCGGGTTGCTGAAATAGCGATCGCGCAGGAAGTCCAGGTATTTGACACCCGCGTGAATATTGGGGTCAACTTTATGGATGTTTTTGATACTGACGTTGTGGTCGGCTGCTGTGCTGGCCTTTATCTGCATGACCCCGATGGCCCCCGTGTGGCTGCGGGCACTCTGGTTCAGGCGCGATTCCTGATAGCCCTGGGCGGCGACCATAAGGTAGTCGATGCCGTATTGTTCACCGTATTTCTGAAAAATGCCCTCAAGACTTTTAAAGCGATGGTAGTCGTCTTTGGCCAGGGCGTTGGCCGCCCAGTCGAAATCACGGAAGTAGCGATTTTTTAGTACGTTGCCGACCAGGGTGCCCTCCCGGTTCTTCTTGAGGAAATCATTTACCGCATTTTCCAACAGAGGGCTATCTTTGCGGAATGCCCAGGCTGTCTGCGCACCCGAGCGGAACACGATATCCTTTCTCACCTCCAGGTTGGTGAATACGTTGTCCCACCACTGTATTTTATAGTTGTCGACAATTGCCCAGGGCAGCAGCCCGGCATTGACCATTTCAACCAGGTCGTCGTCCTCCAGCAGTTCAGAGACAGGTTCAATGAGAGCTGGCGCCCTGCCCTCGCGCCGGAACCGTTCATTCAAGTTTTCCACACTCTCGCGATAGCTGCTGGAGTTGCGTACGTAGAGAATCTGGCCTGACAGATCGTCGATTGAATCGAGTTGCCGCGCTGATGGCCCGGTTACCAGGATCTCGGACAGAGGCTTGCTGGCGGGCATGCTGAACTCCACCAGTTCCTGGCGCTCGGGTGTGATCGAAAGGCTGGCCTGGATTATGTCACCGCGACCCGCCAACAGGGCGGGGATCAATTGATTGCGCGCTACCGGAACTATAAACACATGTACCCGAACATGCTTGCGCTTGAGACGTTTGTTGAGAAAATCCTCAAAGTGCCGGGAGGTCTCCGTGACCAGGCCTTTTTCCTGGGCATTGTCCACGTAATACCGACCGACGCTGTATACCGTGAGAACCCGGATAACCCTGCTCTTTACCATCGTGTTCAGGTCGCCAACCCTGGCTTGTATGACGTCATGGGATATGGGAAGTGCGGTGTCGTCCGGGGAGCGGACTGAGCCGCTATTTTTTTCGACAACTGCTGCAGGTGCCTTGCCTTTATCTGCCTCGGAGGTGGGTTCGGTGTCACCACAGGCGGCTATAAGGAACATGACAACAAAGCACAGTAGTCTTGCTAGGTGCATCATGGAAAACAGGACTTCTCCCCAATGGCTAAAACTTGTTTGGTTATTATATTCGTGGAAACAACGAGCAGGTCTCAATCATCCGTGCTCGAGCGAGGTTTGGCAATACCTTTTCCGCCCCTTAACAAGGGCGAGCTCCAATGCCGGGTAAATCTGTTAATCGGCCCAAGTTACCGGATAGGTGGTTGTCGCGGTATCAGCTACATTTCCAGAATGATTTTCCCCATGTGTTGGCCACTCTGCATGTGGGCGTGGGCCTGTTCCACCTCGTTCAGGGGGAATACCCGATCCACGATTGGCCTGATTGTGCCGCCTTCGAGATGGGGGTATATATGCTCGAGGATTTCCTCGACCATAACGGCTTTCTGTGCAAAATTCTGGGCGCGTAGTGTCGATCCGGTAATGGTGAGGCGTTTCATCAGCAGTGGCGCGAAATTGACCTCGGCACGGGCGCCACGGATGAAGGCGATATAGACAATACGGCCCTCCGGCGCGGCGATATTGATATTTTTCTGGATAAAATCTCCGCCGGCCATGTCCAGGATTACATTGATTTTATCTTTTAGCTCCAGCTCGGTTATCACCTGTTCAAAGTCTTCGGTTTTGTAGTTAATGGCCCGGGTGGCGCCCAATTTTTGTAGCGCCTGGCACTTCTTATCCGTGCCGGCGGTGGTGTAGACCTCGCCGCCCAGGGCTCTGCATATGGCGATGCCCAGGGTGCCGATGCCACTGGCGCCGCCGTGGATCAGCACTTTTTCCCCCGCCTGCAGTGCGGCCCGCTGAAATATGTTGTGCCATACGGTGAGCAGGGCCTCCGGCAGCGCGGCGGCCTCAGTCATGGAAAATCCGGCCGGGATGGGCAGGCACTGGCTCACGGGTGCCACGGTGCAGTCGGCATAGCCACCGCCATGGGTGAGGGCGCAGATCTTGTCACCCACCTGCCAGTTGCTCACATCGGTGCCCACGGTCAGCACTTCTCCGGCGACTTCCAGACCCATGATGGGTGAGGCGTCGGCGGGCGGTGGGTACAAACCTTTGCGCTGCAACAGGTCGGCCCGGTTCAGGCCTGCTGCGTACACCTTGATAAGCACTTCACCGGGAGCGGGTACGGGTACTGGCTCCTGTTCGATACTGAGGCTGCGGTCTTCGGTATTGATTGCCACATAACGGCGATATTCGGGTGTACTGCTCATGTCAACTCCACAGAAAATAGGGGTTTATACGGGTGAGTGTGTGAGCTTCCCAGTATAGAGTTAATTGGGGCGCATTGCGCACCCCACGAGGAAGCGGTTCGTGGGCATGTCCTCAGCCCCGTGCGCTTATATAGCGATAGTATTTGCGTATCGCCCAAACCTTGAGCTTCTGTAACATCTCAGTGCCTCCCCTGTCTGTACTGGCGCGGTGAGCTGCCGTGCCAGCGTTTGAATGCGTGGCTGAAGTTGCCTGGCGTGCTGTAGCCCAGAAGGACCGAAATCTCCTCCATTGGCAGACTGCTGGTGCCCAGGTATTCACAAGCCAGTTGGTAACGAACTTCAGTGAGAATTTGTTGATAGCTGTTGTTTTCGTCAGCCAATCTGCGCCGCAGTGTCCGGCTGGTCGTGTTAAGTTTCTCTGCTGCGTAGTCGATATCCGGGAAATAGCCGGGACGGGCCACAATCAGCTGCCGCACCTGGTCAACAAATCCGCTGCTATTACTCATGCGGGCCAGCAACAGTTGGCACTGCTGCTGGCACAGGGTAGAGGTTTCTGCGTCCCTCAGGGACATGGGAGTATCCAGGTTAGCGGCATCCATGCACAATTCCGAGTGGGGCGCATTGAACACAACCGGACACCCGAAATGCTGTTCATAGTTGTCGCGCCGTGCTTCGGCGCCGTGCATCAGGGAGACAGCCGTTAGGCTCAAGGGCTCTGCCAGGGCCATGTCGCTCCCGAAGCCGGCCGCCATCAGGTCGCGGTCGACATAGTAGGTGAGCAGGTCTTGCGGGATATCTATACAGCGTGAAAGACGCAGGACCGCCACTGAACCTTCCGTTGAGAAACCGATGTCGAACAGGGTAAAGCTCAACGGTCCGTAATTGCAGGCAATGACCAGGGCCTGGCGCAGGGTGGGTGCACTGAGAAAGGCGTAGCCGAACAGCCCATAGGATTGCAGCGTGTAGGCTTTACCCAGCTTGAGTCCCAGTAGTGGATCACCGGTGAGTTCCAGCAGGTTGCGGTGAAAGCGGAACTCCTGTTCCAGGCTGAACGCCTGCTTCGGACCGGGAGAGATCAGGTCACACTCTGTGAGCCCGGTTCCCTCCAGACACTGCTGCGCGCTATAACCAAGGCCCCGCATGGCCACAATGGCTGGTGGCAGGGCCTTGATGTGGTGGGCTATGGAGTTAGTGAATGTCATGGGCGAATAGTAACCCGCTCTGTCCGAAATTCATAAGTTTTTGTCCTGCTTAAATATTCGCCAGGTGGGTGCTGCCACTTATAGTGCATGGTCGAACCTATCTAACGTGGATGCACGGGAATATGACGCACAGTAACAGCAGGAAAAACCCTTCGGTGGCAGTGATTGGTGCCGGTATGACAGGCATTTTGATGGCTATCAAATTGCGGGAGGCCGGCATCACCGATATCACTATTTTGGAGAAGGCTGAAAAAATTGGTGGTACCTGGCGGGAAAACACCTACCCGGGGGTTGCCTGCGATGTGCCGGCCCATATGTACACCTATTCCTTCAAAGGCAACCCGGAATGGAGGCACCGCTTTGCCCACGGGGATGAAATACAGTCTTATTTTGAAAAGGTCTCCAGCGAATACGGTGTCACTGACCAGGTGCGTTTCAACGAATCCCTGGATGAGTGCCATTACCGGGATGGCAAGTGGCACCTGACCACCAGCAAGGGCAATGACCTGGTGGTGGATTTTGTGGTGGCTGCTACCGGCATTCTACATCACCCGGCCTACCCGGATATCCAGGGTCTGGACTCCTACCAGGGAGATATGTTCCATACCGCGCGCTGGAATCACGATGTGAATCTCGAGGGCAAGCGGGTAGGCATTATCGGCACAGGTTCCACCGCGACCCAGATAATTTGTGAGATTTCAAAAACAGCAGGTCACCTGACAGTGTTTCAACGTACGCCCCAGTGGATATTCAATCTGGCCGACAAGGACTACAGTGAAGCTGATAAGGCGCGCTTGCGTGGCAATCAGGGGCGGATGGCGAAGCTGGCCAACCGCTATGCCTTTATCATGCGCAATTCCTTCACAGCGGCGGTTACAGGGGGCAAAGTGTCACATGCTTTGATCAGCTGGCTGGCCAACCGCAACCTGCGAAAAAATGTCCGCGACCCCGAGTTGCGGGCCAAGCTTACCCCGGACTACAAGGTGGGCTGCAAGCGCCTGGTTATGAGTTCGACTTTCTTCGATGCGATCCAGCGTGACAACGTGTCGTTGGAAACCACCGGCATCGAGCGCATTTCTGAACAGGGCGTGGTCACCAGTGACGGCACGGAACACGAGTTGGACGTGCTGATTCTGGCCACCGGCTTTCACCCCTTTAATTTCATGCGGCCCATGAACCTGACCGGCCGCGGCGGTGTTTCTATCGATGAGACCTGGTCGCGCAAGGTGCAGGCCTATCGCTCACTCTGCCTGCCCGGTTACCCAAATTTCTTCCTGATGCTGGGTCCCAATTCACCTATCGGCAACTATTCGGTGATTTCCATGAGTGAGGTGCAAACGCAATATGTGCTGAAGCTGATCGACCAGTGGCGTCAGGGAAATCTCGAGACAGTAGAGGCCACCGAGGAAGCAAAGACACGCTTCAATGCCTATCTCAAAGCGGGCATGGGCAAGACTGTTTGGGTGGGTGGTTGCCAGAGTTGGTATCTTGACGCGGATGGGGACCCGGCCATGTGGCCCTACTCCTGGGAGCAGTGGGTGAAAGAGTTGGAAGAGCCTGACCTGGATGATTTCCACCGGGTGGTGCCAGCGAAAATTGAGCCGCTAAAAACCGCGGAGGAAGCGGCCTGATCTAGTCGTACTCCGCGCTCTCGGGGATTTGCTGGTACCAGTCCACGCCTTGCGCATCGTTGGTTCGGGTGATTCTGTGCCTGCCCAGCAGGCAATTGAGGTGAGCCAGGGTCTCGCCGGTGGCCAGGCCCAGGGAGTCGTCGTCGATTTCAATTTTGAACAGGGGCGGGAAACAATCCACGGCTCGTCGTGGCTGCGACAGGTGGTTGAACAGGCTGTTGAGTTCGTGTTTGTGTATCTCAATCAATTGGGTCGTACGAACGTGCAGTCCGTAGAAGGGCGCTTCGTGGGCCGGCAATACCAGTACATCGTCGGGTAGTATATCGCGAATTTGCGCGCTGGAATTCAGCCACTCCTTGAGTGGGTCTCCTTCAGGCTCAGTGGGGAATACGCTGACATTGGAGGTGATCCGGGGTAGTATCTGGTCGCCAGAAATCAGCAGCTTCAGTCCCGGACAATACAGTGATGTGTGTTCGGGGGAGTGGCCGCTGCCCACCACGACCTGCCAGTAGCGATCGCCGATGGTGATTGTCTCCCGGTCCACCAGTCGACGAAAGCTGTGGGGCAGGGGGGCGATGGCTTTACCGAAATTACCAAATTTTTTCTTGTAATGCTCCAGTTGTTCCCCGGTGTAGCCTGCCCGCTTATAAAAACGGATGGCGACATCCGGTGCAGAATGACCGGTGTCCCCCGCCATGGCCCGGCACATGAGGAATTCCTCCCGGGACATCCACAGCTCACAGTCGAAGCGCTCGGTCAGCCAACCGGCCAGACCCACGTGGTCCGGGTGCAGGTGAGTGCAAATTACTCGTTTGACAGGTTTCCCCTGCATAAACCCGCATAACAGCTGCTCCCAGGTCTCCCGTGCGCTGGAAATATTCAGGCAGGTATCCACCACGGTCCAGCCATCCCCGTCTTCCAGCAGCCAGATATTGATATGGTTCAGGGACATGGGCATGGGAAAGCGAACCCAGTAAACGCCCTCGGCGATTCGCTGGGGTTTGCCGGCCGTGGGGTTTATATCCCGGCCCCAGGGGTAGGTCAGGCCGCGGTACAGTTCAGTCGTATTTTCCAGCATCGGTAACTATTTCCTGATGAGATGAATTGCAGTGGATCTCCATGGTCGAGCTATCTAACGTAGCCAATTATGGAGACAAAGTGGCATAGAGTACCTGTGAGAACAAATATGTGCCAGATACCGTGTGCATGATCCAGCTTTTTTAACTCGTCCAGAACATAGAAAATGACCCCCACGGAGTAAGCCAGACCGCCGGCTACGAGCCAGTGGAGCCCTGGTTCTGAAAGTGCGGCCTTGAGGCTGGCCAAATCGTAAGAACAAATCCAGCCCATTCCCAGGTATATGATCATCTGGCCGACTTTGACGGCCCGCCCGGATAAAAATATTTCGCTGAGTGTGCCGATGGCCGCCAATAGCCATACGATACTCAGAATTAGCCAGCCATTGCCGTCGCGCAGGCTGACCAACATGAAAGGTGTATAGGTGCCGGCGATTAGCAGATAAATCGCTATATGATCGAACAGCTGGAACAGACGTTTGAGCCCCGGGGGGTGAAAACTATGGTAAAGGGTCGACATGGTATAGAGCAGGACCATGGTAAGGCCGAACATAGCAAAACTGGCGATTATCCAGGGGTCGCCGGTCTGAATGCCAACGGCAAGCAGTGCACCCAGGCCGATCAGCGCCGCCGCTGCTCCCACCAGATGGCTGATACTGTTAAGTTTTTCTCCATAGTACATAGCGTAATTTTAACCGACTTTATGTCGCGCGGGTACCAATGTACTGCGGCGCTTTATGGTGAAAGGAGTATGGTCGAACCTGACACTCTGGAAATCCGGGACTGATGTAAACTCGATATATGTCAATACAGCATTGTAAATTCCTTAGTATGATTATCGGCGGTTTGTTATTCGGGAATTGCAGCTTTGTTATTGTCGCCACTTAAACCCGCTAATATATACCCATAACTGGGGATCCATCGTGGACTACGGCATAACTGACATAGTGACACTCCTGGGAGCTCTCGGCCTGTTCCTGTATGGCATGAAGGTCATGAGTGATGCTTTGCTGGAACTGGCGGGGGACCGGATGCGCAAGATCCTGGCGACCACAACCTCCAATCGTTTTTTCGCGGTGCTCACGGGGTTTAGCATTACCGCCATTATCCAGTCATCCTCGGCTACCACCTTGATGGTGATCAGCTTCACCAACGCCGGGTTGCTGACACTGACAGAGGCCATAGGCGTGATCATGGGCGCCAATATCGGCACGACGGTGACCGCATGGCTGATATCCCTGTTCGGCTTCAAGGTCAGCATCAGTGCCATGGCCCTGCCACTGGTGGGTCTGGGCTTCATGCTGACCCTGTTCAAGAAGCGGCATTACCAGCAGTGGGGCTATTTTATTATAGGCTTTGCGGTGCTGTTTATCGGCCTGCAGTTTTTGAAAGATTCCGTGCCGGATATCCGCAACAACCCGGAGGTCCTGGCGTTTCTGTCCGCTTACACCAGCATGGGGTTTATCTCTGTCCTGCTGTTCCTTGCGATCGGCACTGTGCTGACCATGGTGGTGCAATCCTCCAGCGCTGCCATGGCCTTAACTCTGTTGATGACTTATGAGGGATGGATACCTTTCGATATGGCAGCGGCCATGGTGCTTGGACAAAACATAGGCACCACCATTACCGCCTATCTGGCATCACTGATTGCAAATTACCAGGCAAAGCGTGCGGCGCGGGCCCACCTGATCTTCAATGTCCTGGGCGTGATATGGATCCTGGCATTATTCTATCCGTTCCTGCGGGCAATGGATTTCATTTTGCTGCGTACGGAAGGTATATCGCCGTTTGTCGAAGCGGCTGCTGTGCCAGTGGCATTGTCCCTGTTCCACACGATCTTCAATATCCTCAATACCGTGTTGTTGATCGGCTTTGTAAACCACATCGCCAGGTTTGTAGAGCGGCTGGTGCCGACAGTTGTGGAGAAGGAGGTGCAGATAGATCAGCCAGTGTATCTGACGAAGTCCTCTCTGGAATTTTCCCAGGCAGGCATCAAGGCACTGTTTGACGAATCCCTGCGCCTGTTACACAACGCTGCCTACAAGGCGATCGCCCACGGTTTAAGTGTACATCGTGAAGACCTGCAATCGGACACACGGTTGAGGCAGCTGGTCGAATCCGGGGAAGTGATACCGGTGGACATCGATCAACTCTATTCGACCAGGATCAAATCTATTTACAGCCAGATTCTGGAGTATGCAACGCGTCTGCAAAGTGAATTCAGCCTGGAAGAGGAGAAGATCGAGACGATTCGCAACATCCTGATTGCGGATCGCATGCTGGTGCATATCGTCAAGGAAATGCAGCCTCTGCACGATAACATCGTGCTCTTTATGAAATCAGGTAACGCCAGCATCATGCACGAGTACAATACTATTCGCCGGCGTATTCTCAAGGTGATCCGGGAAATTCACCGGGCCGGTGAATCTGACTACCCACTGCGGCATATCAGGAAGATCGAGAAGCAGCGTGAGAAGGCCACAAGGTTGGATGCGTTACTGTCTGGCAAAATCAACCAGCTACTACTCGATGGCAAGATCACCAATGTCATGGCCACCTCGTTGATTAACGACAGTGAGCAGGCCAGTCAAATCATTCGCAATCTGATCGATGTCGCCACGCTGCTGTATTATCCGAAAGACCGGCTGGTCAGTGACATGCAGGACGAGAAGCCCGCAGTGGCGTAGTCTGTCGCCGCAGTGGCTATACGAGCAGCGACCGCCCCGGAATAGATTGCAACAGCTGTTGGGTATAAGCCTGCCGCGGACGCTCGAACAAATCATCGCCACTGCCCTGTTCCACCACCTGCCCCTGGTACAGCACCAGGATGCGGTCGGCGAGATGCCGCACCACCGCCAAATCGTGTGATACAAACAACATAGTCAGCCCGTACTCCCGGCCAAGTTCCTGCATCAGGTCCAGGATCTGTGCCTGGATGGTGACATCCAGTGCCGATACCGGTTCGTCCGCTACCAGAAATTCCGGGCGGGTGGCCAGGGCTCGGCCGATAGCAATGCGCTGGCGCTGGCCGCCGGAGAACTCGTGCGGATACTTGCGTACGAAGGCCCGGGCCAGGCCCACGTCGTCCATCAGCTTCAGTACACCCCGGGCCACGCTCTTGCGGCTCTCTATGGCGTGTAGCAACAAGGGTTCGGCCAGTGTGTCGAAGACGGTCATGCGCGGGTTCAGGGAGGCGAAGGGATCCTGGAAAATCATCTGCATGCGTCGTCGCATGTTTTTCAAGTCACGCCCCTGAAGCTCCGTTACGTCGGTGCCATCGAAGGAGATATGCCCTGATGTCACTGGCACCAGGCGCAGGATAGAGCGGCCGATGGTGGACTTCCCACTGCCCGATTCGCCCACCAGGCCCAGCACCTCACCGCGGTTGATGTCGAAGCTGACGTCATCAACCGCCTTCACCGGCTCCACACCCCTGCCTTGACCGAACCAGGTACACAGGTTTCGCACCCGGATCAAGGGTTGTGGTGTGCCCGGCGCGGGTTGCTTGCCGCCCGCGGGAATCGCCGCCAGCAGCTTTTTGGTATACGGGTGCCTGGCGTGGCCGAAGATGCCTTCCCGGTCGCCGGCTTCCACTATCACGCCCTGTTGCATGACCACGATCTGGTCGGCGATATCGGCCACCACCGCCAGGTCGTGGCTGATGAAAATCACACCGATATCGCGCCTGGTTTGTAACTGGGCGATCAGCTTCAGTATCTGGGCCTGTATGGTTACGTCCAGGGCGGTGGTGGGTTCGTCGGCGATAAGCAGTTTGGGCTCGTTGATCAGGGCCATGGCTATCATCACCCGCTGGCGCATACCGCCGGAAAACTGGTGGGGAAAGTTGTCGATGGTTGATGCGGGGTCGCGAATACCCACTTCTTCCAGCAACTCCAGGGCTCGCCGGCGCGCTACGTGCTTTGGGACCTTTTTGTGATAGCGCAGTGGCTCCATAAGCTGCGCACCCACGGTCATGAACGGATTGAGGCAGGTCATGGGGTCCTGGAAGATCATGGCGATGTCGCGGCCGCGAATTTTGCGCAGCTGCGCCTCGCTCAGCTGCAGCAGGTCCCGGCCCTCGAACAGGGCGCGGCCACCGTCGATACGCCCGGGTGGCATGGGTATGAGACCCAGCATGCTGTAACAGGCCACCGATTTACCCGACCCGGATTCGCCAATAATGGCGGTGATCTGGCCGGATTTGACGCTAAAGCTGATACCGTCCACCGCCTTATTGGTGCCGATACGGGTGACAAAGCTGACACCGAGGTTTTGTACATCCAGTAGTAGTGCCATGGAATCAGTCCCTGGCGCCGCGCACGTCCAGCGCGTCGCGCAGACCATCGCCGAGGAAGTTCAGGGAAAACAGGGTCAGTGTCAGTGCCAGGCCGGGGAATAACAGTAGCCAGGGATACTCCTCCATGGTCTCGGCTCCGTAGGAAATCAGCAGGCCCCAGGAGGTCTGCGGTGGCTGTATGCCCAGGCCCAGGAAGCTGAGAAAAGACTCCAGCAGCATCACGCCGGGAATGGTCAGGGTGGTGTAGACGATGATGGGTCCCAGGGCGTTGGGGATCAGGTGGCGCCGAATAATGGTCGAAGGCGGCAGGCCCAGTGAGATAGCCGCCTCGACAAATTCCTGCTGGCGCAGGGACTGCACCTGGCCGCGCATGATACGGGCCATGGTCAGCCACTCTACCGCGCCGATAGCCAGAAACAACAGCAGCATGTTGCGCCCGAACACCACCATCAGTAGCACAATAAAAATCATGAAGGGCAGGGCGTAGAGAATATCCACCAGGCGCATCATTACTGCATCCACCCGGCCTCCGACATAGCCGGCGACAGCGCCCCAGGTTACCCCGATCAGTAGTGCGACAGCGGTGGCGACAAAGCCTACCGCCAGAGAAATGCGACCGCCGTACATGATCTGGGTCATCAGGTCGCGCCCAAAGATATCGGTGCCCAGCCAGTGTGCGGCGGATGGTGGTGTGGCCCCGAGGTCCAGGTTTTGCTGGGCGTAGCCGTAGGGCGCGATCCAGGGTGTGAGCACAGCGATGCTTATGAACAGGGTTAGTACGCCCAGGCCGAACAGGGCGAGCCGGTTTTTGCTAAGGCGCCGCCAGGCATCCTGCCACAGGGAGGTGCCCTGCTCCGCTTGGGAGATGTTTGCAATTGCTGTAGTCGGCATTTAATGATCTCCGAACTGGGCGCGCAGCCGCGGGTTCATCCAGGCGGCGAGAATATCCGACAGCAGGTTGAACAGCACGATGAGGGTGGACAGGAATACGGTGGTGCCCAGGATCATGGTGTAGTCGCGGTTGAAAGCGGCCTGTACATAGAAACGCCCGAGACCGGGAATCTGGAAAATGGTTTCCACGACGAATGAACCCGACAGCAGTCCGGCAAAGGCCGGGCCCAGAAACGCCACTACCGGAACAAGGCCGCCGCGCAGGGCGTGCCTGGTCACCACCTGCCACTCCGGCAGGCCCTTGGCGCGGGCGGTGCGGATGTAATCCTGCGACATGACTTCCAGCATGCCGGCGCGGCTCAGCCTTGCGATATAGGCGGCATAGCCCGCGCCCAGAGTGATCGCCGGCAGTATCTTGTCGCCTGGTATATCACCCCAACCCGATACGGGCAGCCAATCCAGGTAGATGCCAAACACCAGGACCAGTAGCGGGCCCAGCAGGAAGGAGGGCATGCAGATGCCGATCATGGCGACGGACATCGGGATATAATCCTGCGCCGAGTTTGGTTTGAGGGCGGCAATAACCCCGGCCAACCCGCCAATGACGAGAGCCACCAGCAGGGCGTAAAGGCCTAATTCAGCGGTGACCGGCAAGCCCGCAAAGATCAGTTCATTGACGCTGCGCCCGGGGTATTTAAAGGAGGGCCCCAGATCACCCTGCGCCAGGTCACCCAGGTAGGCGGTGTACTGCTGCAGCAGGGGTTGGTCCAGGTGGTACTGGGCTTCCAGCGCCGCTTTTACCTCGGGGATTACCGCCTTTTCACTGTCGAAGGGGCCACCCGGCGCCATCCGCACCAGGAAAAAAGTGACGGTGATAACCGCCAGTACCACCGGTACCGCCTGTAACAAGCGATAGCTGATGAATCGCCACATGCCTATTTGTGCGCCTCCGCGGGTTGCCCGCTCTTGTCCAGCCACACGTACTTCAGGTTCAATGAATCCATCAGGTTCGAGGGCATACCTCTGACACTGGGATGAATCAGGTGATTGCTGGTGTAGGTATAAATCGGAATGATGGGCATCTGTTCCATCAACCGGGTCTCAGCGGCATGGAAAATCGCGTAGCGTTCGTCCCGGGAGCGCGCCTGCGTAGCCTGCCGGGAGATCATGCCGTCGTAGAGCGGATTGCAAAAGCCCGTGTTGTTGTTGCCGCCATCGCACAGGAACAGGTCCAGAAAATTATTGGGATCCACATAGTCACCGATCCAGCCACGCCGCGCCATCTGAAAATCCATCTGGTCCACCGAGTCCAGGTAGACCTTCCATTCCTGGTTGGTAAGTGTGACCTCGATGTTGAGCGCGTCTTTCCACATGTGCTGCAGTGCCACCGCGATCTTACGGTGGCTCTCACTGGTGTTATAGGTCAGCTCCAATCCCGGCCAGTTCGCACCGCCGGGGTAACCCGCGTCCGCCAGCAATTGTTGAGCTCGCTCCACATCGTGATGGAACACTTTTGGCGGATGATAGCCCAGGGTGTCTGGTGGAGTGATGCTGTAAGCGGGGACATTGACACCGTGCAGCACCGTGTTGTTCAACTGTTCCCGGTCTATCGCCATTGACAGGGCCTGGCGCACACGCACATCGTCCAGTGGTGGCTGGTTGATGTTGAGCAGGTAGTAATAAGTGCCCAGGTAAGGCGCGCTGACGTAGGGGCTGTTTGTCATGGCCCGGTACACGGGAATCTTGTCCAGCGGTATGGTCTGTGTGTAATGCAGCTGCCCCACTCTGAACATGCGCTCCTCGCTGGAGATATTCTCGGTGGGGTAGAACACCACTCCGTTGAGCTTGACCCGGTCACGATCCCAGTAGGTCGGGCTTTTCTCGATGACAATACGGCGATTCAGCCGCCATTCCACCAGGTGAAAGGCGCCGTTGCCAACAATGTTTTCCACCCGCGTCCAGCGTGTGAAGCGGTCCGTGGCCGCACCAAACTTCTCAATGGTGGGACGATGTACCGCAAACGTGCTGTAGTGATCCATCAGTTGCAGAAAATAGGGAGTGGGCTCGTTCAGCCGCACCCGCAGGGTGTGCTCATCCAGCGCCTGTACGCCGACCTCGTTAAAATCCTCCAGTTTCCCGGTGGCGAAGGCCTCCGCGTTCGCCACCGGGTACAACATATAGGCGTACTGGTTGCCCATGGCCGGGTTGAGCGCCCGTCGCCAGGACCACACATAGTCCTGTGCCGTCATCGGGTCGCCATTGGACCACCTGGCCTCGGGGTTCAGGTGGAACGTGAAGGTGCGCCCGTCCTCGCTGATATCCCAGCTTTGCGCGACGCCGGGTTCCGGCTCCAGGGTATACGGGTTTTTCACTGCCAGCCCCTCGAACAGGGCGCGCACGATATGGCTCTCCGGCAGGCCGGTGACCACATGCGGATCCAGCCCCTGGGGCTCGGTGCCGTTACCGTAATGCAGTATGCCCTCGCGATTGCCCCGCGCCACATTGGATTCGCCGCCGCCGCAGGCTGCCAGCAGTATGATGATGGCACCGAAAATCAAGGGTATGAAGGTGTCTACTCGCATGGATCACTATTCTGGAAGAGGCGTCAATTCTACCTTATATATCGTTATTTGAATTCAATTCTCGTGTGGCTGCCGATCAATCCAGAGACTTGCGGAACCGCTTGGTGGCGATGGCCAGCATGATGGTGGTGAAGGCCAATAGCCACAGGATATCGGGCAGTAGTTGCGCGGCGTTCGCACCGCGCAGGACAACGCCCCGGATCAACCGTATGAAGTGCGTCGCCGGCAGTGCTTCGGAAATATACTGGGCCGGCACTGGCATGGCTTCGTAGGGAAACATGAAACCGCTGAGCAGGATGGAGGGTATGAGGATAAAGAAAGTCATCTGCATCGCCTGCATCTGGGTTTTGGCGATGGTGGAAATCAGCAGTCCCAGGGTCAGGCTGGCGGCGATGAAGGCGAGGGTTACTATCGCCAGGCTGGCGAAGTCTCCCTGGAATGGCACCTGGAATATCAGGCGACCCAGGCCCAGGATAATGGTGACCTGTATGATGCCCACGAAGATATAGGGTATTAGCTTGCCCACCATCAGTTCCAGGGAGTGTACGGGCGTGGTGATAAGCAATTCCAGGTTACCCTGCTCGCGCTCGCGCACCAGGGCTATCGAAGTGAACATGATCATGGTCATGGTGAGAATGATGGCCGCCAGCCCCGGCACGATATTCACTGCGGAGCGGCGCTCCGGGTTGAAAAACAACGCCACTTCGAAACTGGGGTCAGGCATTCGGTAGGCGTCTTGCGGGGCTCCAGCGCCCAGCAGCAGGGGCATGCTGCGCAGTGCCAACAGGGCCGAGCCCACCATGGTGTCGGAGCCGTCCACCAGCCATTGCCCCACAGGCTGGCCACTGGTGACCCGTTGCATCAGGTTTTCGGGGAACACCAGTGCGGCGCGAACCTTGCCGGCGACAATTGCCGCCTCGGCCTCGGCCGGGGTGTCATAAAAGGCGGTGATTGTTACCACCTGGGTGACGCGCACCTGTTCCGTGATAATGCGTGCGGCGACATTACCGCTGAGATCCACCACGGCAATGGGTATATCGCGCACCACACTATTGATGGCGAAGCCGAACAGCAGCAGCTGGATCAGTGGGATCATAACGACCATACCGAAGGTGACCCGGTCCCGGGACAGTTGTTTCAGCTCCTTGGTGGTAATTGCCCCTATGCGGCGCATCGAGTTCATCTGCCGTCACCTGAGCCGGTGGAGGCGACAAAGACATCTTCCAGGCTCGGCTTGGTAAGCTCAATGCTCAGTTCTGTGTTGCCCAACTGTTCGCGCAGGTAGCCAACGGCATCAGTGGAGCCCCGGCGTAGCAAAACCCGCAATTGCAGGCCCTGCTGGGCGGTGGATTGTACCTGTGGTAACTGCAGTGCCTGTTCCTTCACCTGGCGCAGGCTGGAGCCGGTAATCTCCACCACGCGCCCATCGAGCTGGCCCATCAATTCGATGGGTGTACCGTGATTTCTCAATTGCCCGGTTTCCAGAATGGCCAGCTGGTGACAGCGCTCCGCTTCATCCATGTAATGAGTGGACACCAGTATGGTGGTACCGCCGTCACTGAGGTCGAACAGTTTCTCCCAGAAATCCCGGCGATTTTCCGGGTCTACAGCGGAGGTAGGTTCGTCCAGAAAAAGCACCGTGGGGGAATGCAGGGTGGCAATTGCCAATGCCATGCGCTGACGTTGGCCGCCGCTCATGGCGCCGGCCAGCCGGTCTCGCATGGCGGCAAGGGCGTAACGGTCCAGCAATTGTTCGATGCGCTCCCTGGCATCGCTACGTCGCAGACCGTAAATTCTTCCCATGAATTGCATGTTTTCCGCAACGGTGAGGTCGTCGTAGAGAGAAAACTTCTGGGTCATGTAACCAATTTTGAGGCGCAGGGCTTCTGCTTGCGTGGGTATTTTAAGTCCGAGTACGGAGATATCACCGGCGGTAGGGGTGAGCAGCCCGCAAAGCATGCGAATAATTGTGGTCTTGCCTGAACCGTTGGGGCCGAGGAAGCCATAGATCTGGCCCCTGGGGATTTCCAGGTCTACACCGTCCACGGCAACCACATCGCCGAAATGCCGGGTGAGTTGCCGCGCCTGTATGGCGGACTCAGTCATTGCCGAGTAAAACCTGGGCGGGTACACCCGTGGGCAGGTCCGCCCCCTTCTCCAGATCGAATTCAGCCATGTAGACCAGGCGGGCGCGGTCGCTGGCATTGAGGGCGAAGTACGGTGTGAATGCGGGGTCCTTGGCGATCCAGCGCAGGCGGCCGGTAAAGGTCTTCTCAACCCCGTCGACTTTGACCGGGAAACTATCGCCGATATGTAGCCTGGCGCGCCATGGTTCGGGTACATAGACACGCGCATACGGTTTGTCTCCGGCCAGTAGCACAGCGAGAGTCGCACCCAGTGTTACCCGTTCTCCCACGTTCCAGGGCAGGCTGTCCAGATAGGCGTCGCGGGTGGCGACAACGCTTAATTCCGATAGCCGGTGCTGCTCGAAGGCCAGTTGTGCTTCAGCGGATTGCAGTGCCGCCGCCCCCTGGTCCAGTTGTTCCTGGCGTGTGCCGTTGGTCAGGCGCAACCATTCTTCGTTGGCCGATTCCAGGTTGGCCTCGGCCGCGTCGCGGCTCGCCAGGGCGCTATCGAGCCCCGCCTGCGCCGCCAGTTTTTGCTCGACCAGGGACACTGTCCGCTTGTAGTTTGATTCAGACTCCAACAGGGCGGCCTTGGCTCCGTTCACCCGGGCGCCTGCCGCCGCGATATCCTCGGGCCGGGCGCCATTGCGCAGCTCTTCCAGTCGGGCTGCGGCCTGCGCCACCTCCGCCCGGGCGCGAGCTACCAGGGCAGATTGGCGCCGGTCGTCCAATTGCACCAGCAACGTGCCCTTCGCGATCACAGTGCCTTCCGGGACAGGCTGCTCGAGAATGATTTCGTCGTCGGTGGCTTTGAGCATGATGCGATCCCGCTCCAGAGTGCCCAGTGCCTCGCTGACCTTATCGCCGGGGCATCCGACCAGTAACAGCGAGGTCAGGGCTGTAGCCAGAATTCGCATAATTAGAGCCTGTATTGGTTCACGGGGGATAATAG
This sequence comes from Gammaproteobacteria bacterium, assembly GCA_003646415.1. Classification (GTDB taxonomy): domain Bacteria; phylum Pseudomonadota; class Gammaproteobacteria; order Pseudomonadales; family Halieaceae; genus JBALVO01. The sequence continues at coordinate 9,884 of QNFS01000008.1, read as the reverse complement.
TTTTATACGCATACATTTGCGCAGTTGCAACGAGGGAGGGCAGTTTGATGGTGTCTGACAGCAGGATTTGCGCTGTAAAAGCTTGCGCCGCCTGAATTAGCGGCGTGAAGGAGTGTTCTAGGCGGCAGATTTACCCCGTTCGCCGATCTGTGGGCCGGTATACAGGGCACGCGGACGGATCAGGTGGCTGTCTCGGCGGAACTCCAGGAAGTGGGCGATGTAGCCGTATACACGCGACATGGTGAATATGGCTGTGAAGTAGTGACTGGGAATGCCCAGGCTGTGAAATACGGCGCCTTTGTAGAATTCTACATTGGCCCAGATTTCCTTGTCCCTGGCGGCGAACTCGCGCTGGCAGGCTTCTTCCACCGCTACCAGAGTTGCCAGCAGGTTTTTGCTTTCCTCGTCCTGGCACATTTCTACCGCCATGGGTTTGAGAATCTTGGCGCGCGGGTCCACAGTGCGATATTCCCGGTGGCCCATGCCCATGATTTTGACCTTGTTGGCCAGGCAGTCCCTGACGTAGTCCTCGGCTTTGTCGGGACTGCCAATTTCCATGGCCATTTCCAGTGCCGCCTGGTCGGCCCCGCCGTGCAGCTTGCCAAACAGGGTGCCGATGGAGGCGGAGATACAGGATTGGATGGGGGCCAGTGTGCTGGCGCAGATGCGCCCGGCGAATGTGCCGGCGTTAAAACTGTGCTCCATTTGCAGAATTTGGGCCGCGTCCAGCATACGCACCTGCTCCTTTGTCGGGGCGCTGCCATGGAACATGTTGAGGAAGTTCTGGTGGACGAGCCGGCCGGGAACAGGGGGAAGAACCGCCTTACTCTGGCTCAGTCGATGGTGGGTGGCGATCAGCGCGGAAATCTTGGCCGCCAGGAACAGGCCCTGTTCCGCATCCTTGTCGATTTCCAGGGTTTCTTCTTCTGGCAGGGTGAGCAGGGGTATTAGTCCCTGCAGCATCAGCATGGGATGCAAATCCCGGGATACATGTTGCAGCAAATCAATTTCGGTGTAAGTCAGGCGTGCGTGCAGGCACATAAACGCTTTAAGCCGACTTTTTTCCTGTTCGGTGGGCCAGTCCCCGAACAGGACCATCCATACCACGTGCAGGTATGGCACACCTATCAGGTCCTTGATGTCGATGCCCCGATAACTCAGCAGTCCCTTTTCTCCCTGCACGTCAGAAATAGCGGTCTCACCGACAACAACGCCAGCCAGGTCGTTTGAATATACAGTTTGTTCTGTAGACATACTAATAACTCAAAAATGGTAATTTTTCACAGTATACGGCGGGTAATTTAATTAGTAGAGTTAATGTTACTTATTAATGTATAAGTAAAACTAATATGCGCTTAGAAAACAGTGAGTTACGAGCCTTTCGCGCAGTGATCGAAGAAGGTGGCTTCAAGCGTGCGGCGGATGCACTGCATATCAGCCAGTCGGCGGTAAGCCAGGCGGTGGCGGGGCTTGAGTCCAAGATCGGTATGTCACTGGTGCAAAGGGGCAAGGAGTTGAGGTTGACTGACGTGGGTAAGCGCCTGTTCGAACATGCGGTTGACGTGCTGCGTGATGAACAGCAGACACTGGAAGATATCGCCCAGTTAAAACAGGGTAAGACCGAAACCCTGAACCTGGCCCTCAGTGCCTCGCTTAACCGCTTTTATGCACCCGAGTTAATAAGCACTTACTACCAGGAAAACCCCCGTACCAGGATGAAAGTGTCTGAAATGCCGGCCCGCAGTATTATTTCCGCCGTGCTCTCGGGTAATGTGGAGTTGGGGCTTGGGCCATTCCAGAAAGACATGGCGGCCTTCGCAACGACTCCTTTGTACACTGATTCCCGCCACCTGGTGGTGAGCCCCAGGCACGCCCAGTACCAGCAGATGATGCGTGGTGATGAGTGTGCCCTCAAGCTCACCCCGCTGATCGCATCCGCCCTTGACAGCCCCGATATGCGCCCGTCCATCGCGCGCCTGCGGGACCAGTTCAGCACCGTGTGGGAGGTGAGCAGCCTGTCCTTGCGCATACATATGGTGGAGCAGGGCATGGGGGTGACCTTTATCGATCGCAAGTTATTGCTTGAACATCCGTCCTGCGTAGACTTTCGCATCATGGATGATGTCTCTTTCGGTCGTATCGACAAACAGGTGGGGCTTTATTACCGGGCGGGAAAGAATCTGAGCGAGAGCGCCAGAAACTTCGTAGCACTATGCGAGCGATTCTGGAGCTTGTAGTAAACTGCGCAGCCGATGCGCTTTAAAAGGAAAGAGCAAAATGGCGGTAACACTGCGCGACAGCAATGTGGAGAAACTGGGTGAGCAGGCTTTCGATGTGCTTATCGTCGGCGGGGGAATCAACGGCGCGGTTGCGGCGGCCTCCCTGGCGGCGCGGGGGGTGCGCGTGGCGCTGATCGATCAGGGCGATTTTGCCTGTGGTGTCAGCTCCAGTTCCTCCAACCTGGCATGGGGCGGCATCAAGTACCTGGAAACCCAGGAGTTTCTGCTGGTCAATAAACTGTGCAAGTGCCGCAATCAACTGATGCGCGCCTACCCGTCCACCGTGAAGGAAATCCGCTTCTTCACCACCATACAGCGGGGTTTTCGCTTCCCGCCCTTCCTTGTCTACCTGGGTAGTGTGCTGTACTGGATTATGGGGCGCTTTGTGACAAAAGCGCCGCGCTACATTACGCGGCGGGCCATTGAGGAGGCCGAGCCGATAATCAACACCACTAACGTCGCCGGCGGCCTGGAGTATTCTGATTGCTACCTGTACGACAACGATGCGCGTTTCGTCTTCAATTTCATCCGCAAGAGTCTTAATTACGGCTGTATTGCCGCCAATTACGTGGAGTCCACGGGAGCCCGGCGGGAAAATGGGCAGTGGGTCACCCGTGCCCGGGATGTGATCAGCGAGGCCAGTTTCGAGATACGCTCAACGGCCGTGATCAACGCCTGCGGTCCCTGGGTGGACGCCCAGAACCAGGTCAGCGGGGAACAAACGGAATATCATCACCTGTTCTCCAAGGGTATTCATCTCATCGTTGACCAGATTACCGACAACCAGCGCGTACTGACCTTCTTCGCCAGCGACGGACGCCTGTTTTTTCTGATCCCCATGGGTCCCAAAACCTGTATTGGCACCACCGACACCCAGGTGGACAGCCCCGCTGTGGAGGTTACCGATGAGGACCGGGACTTTGTGCTGAAAAATGCCAACGCCCTGCTGGATCTCGACCCGCCCCTGACCAGGGCCAGTATCATTTCCGAACGAGTCGGGGTGCGGCCCCTGGCGATCAAGGGAGAGGGGGGCGTGGCCGATTGGGTGGAGTTGTCGCGCAAGCACGTGATTGAGGTGGATGAGCCCGGGCAGCACCTGAGCATTTTCGGTGGCAAGTTAACCGATTGCCTGAATGTGGGTGACGAGGTGGCCCAGTGGATCGAACGCCTGGGCATCGCCGTACCGCAGGCTGACAACAAATGGTATGGCGAGCCGGGCGCGGAACTGCGCGACGAGTTTATGCTACAGGCCAGGTTGATGGATCTGGACGCACTGACCGATCCCTCGTCCTCCGAGCCTCTGTCGGAACGCTTCTGGCGCCGCTACGGCGAGAGCGCCTTCGGTTTGCTGGAGCGTATTCGGGAGGACGAGAGTTGTGTTGAGCTGTTGATAGAAAATGCTGAATACACCCGCTGCGAGATCGAACTGGCAGCCCGCCGGGAGATGATCGTCAAGCTGGAAGATTTCATGCGCCGCCGTTCCAAGATCGAGCAGGTGGTGCGCCGGGAGGATCTGGAGAAAGCGCCGGGTTTGCGTGAAGCCTGTGATATTTTGTTTGAGGGTGGGGCTCAGGAGCGGTTGCGGGAGTATCTGGGGAAGCAGTCCTAATGGGCTGTTAAGCCCCCGGCCCCGCTTTTCGGGAAGTTGCTCCATGGGTACCACCAGGTCAGTGGTTACCGGCCAGGTTTCCAGCAGTTCAGGCATATAGCCCTTGGGGTAGTACTTGCTGGGGGGCCCATCTCCGGTCCAGACAAAACACATATCATTCCAACCCAGCATTATGCGCATACCTTCAACCATTTTTTTGGTGCCGTATTCAGGGGTGCGACCGGATGGCCCAAAATACACCAGTGAGTGTGACATTCTCACAGTTGCCGCGCCTGCGATTGTACAGGCATACCCTATCCACTAGAATGCGCGGCCCTTCCTCTCGTCGCATAACTACAATCCCTCGCCGATTGGTCTAATTATTTGTCTGCTGACGGCCGCATCTGTGCGGCTGCAGGCGGTGTTGCCAGTGAGAGTTTGCGATGTTTGAGTTCCACCCCAGTAAAGTCGCCACGGTAAAAAATGATGTGCTGTCAGGCCTGACCGTGGCCCTGGCCCTGGTGCCGGAGGCTGTCGCGTTCGCCTTTGTCGCCGGCGTGGAGCCTCTGGTCGGCCTGTATGCAGCGTTTATGGTGGGATTGGTCACCGCCTGCATCGGCGGTCGCCCCGGCATGATTTCCGGTGCAACCGGCGCCCTGGCAGTGGTGATGGTCGCTCTGGTGGCCGACCATGGAGTGCAATACCTGTTCGCCACCGTGGTGTTGATGGGCGTGCTACAGATTTCGGCGGGAGCCCTCAGGCTGGGTAAATTTATCCGCATGGTGCCGCACCCGGTGATGCTGGGCTTCGTCAATGGCCTGGCCATCGTGATTTTCCTGGCCCAGTTGGGTCAGTTTGGTATTGCCGGCGAGCCGGGCTGGCTCGATGGCACCTTTATGCAGGGATCGATTCTCGATGTTTCCTGGATGGAGGGCGCACACCTGTACATGCTGCTGGGCCTGGTGGCCCTGACCATGGTCATCATCCACTACCTGCCCCGCTTTACTACGGCGATTCCCTCATCCCTGGTGGCCATACTGGTGGTCAGCCTGTTGGTGTTCGGCCTGGACCTGGATACACGGGTGGTGGGTGACGTTGCCTCCATCAAGGGCGGCCTGCCCAGCTTCCATATTCCCTCGGTACCGTTTAATTGGGCAACCCTGGTCATTATCTTTCCCTATGCGGTCATCCTGGCGGCGATCGGCCTGATCGAATCCTTGTTGACCCTGCGTCTGGTAGACGAAATTACCGAGTCACGCGGGCGGGGCAACAAGGAGTGCGTGGCACAGGGTATAGCCAACACGGTGACCGGCGTGTTCGGTGGCATGGGCGGCTGTGCGATGATTGGCCAGAGTATGATTAATGTCAATTCCGGTGGTCGAGGTCGTTTGTCGGGCATTACCGCGGCCTTGAGTTTGCTGCTGTTTATTCTGGTGGGTTCTTCGCTGATTGAGCAAATTCCCCTGGCGGCATTGATCGGGGTGATGTTTATTGTGGTCATCGGCACCTTTGAGTGGAGTAGCTTTCGGGTTCTGCGCAAAGTGCCTTACACTGATGCCCTGGTGCTGGTTTTAGTGTCTGCGGTAACCGTGGCCACCGATCTGGCGATTGCTGTGGTGGTGGGGGTGATTGTTTCCGCACTGGTGTTTGCCTGGGAGCATGCCAAGCACATTCTGGTAGAGGCGCGTGAGGACCACAAGGGTTCTACCGTCTATGCCGTGACCGGGCCGCTGTTTTTCGGCTCGGTAACCTCCTTCCTGGAGCACTTTGACCCGCAGCAGGATAATGATGATGTGGTCATCGACTTCGCCCGCTCCCGGGTGGCTGATCACTCAGGTATGGAGGCGATCGATACCCTGGCTGATCGCTACCTGAGTGCCGGTAAGACTCTGCACCTGGTACACCTGAGCAGGGATTGCCGCAAGTTGCTGCACAAGGCGGCGGGCCTGGTGGAAGTTAACGTGATTGAAGATCCCAAGTATTTTGTCGCGGATGATGAGCTGGCCTGACGCTTGAGTGGGTGGTAAAACTAGCTTCCCATATTGTCTTCTACCGCGTCGAGGAAGCCGCCCATATCCAGGATGGTTTCCGCGCCGGGGTCGGTGGTCTTGCCTTTCAGGTCGCCAGTGATTTTTCCCTGCGCCACGGTTTCGATTAGCGCTTCTTTCAATTTGTTTGAGTAATCGATGAGGGTCTGGTTGCCTTCGCGCAGTGCCAGCGTTTCCAGGCCATTTGCCAGGGCATAAATCAGAGCGGAGGAATTGAAGTGCGCTTCCCTGCCGTCAGTCTCCAGATACTTAAGGTAAAGGTCATGCGCGGTGCCGTGTGGCGCCTCATATAGCATGGTGCCCTCTTTACTTTCAATAATCGAACTGGCGGTGGCCAGGCTGCCGCCCAGTGCCGCCGAGATATCTGAAAAAATATCACCGTCCAGGTTTTGTGCCGGGTAGAGCCCGTTTCTGGGCGGGTCGGTAATCATTTTTTTCAACTGGCTGGACGGTCGCATAATCATAAACGATGGGGGCCTGGTGCCGGATTTCGCCAGCGCATAGCGCACGTCTGTGATAGCGGTGCTGAATACCTCGTCGTACTCCATGTACTCGCGTTTCAGGCCAAAATACACTTCCTTATCATTTTTTGCCGCATCACGAAAAACCTGGCTGATCCAGTCTGTGATGGCCTGTTGGTCGTTGGACATCAACAGGATCGGGTCATTTTTCCCAACAGTGCGCGCGTGTTTTTCCTCTCCGTCGACAATCACCTTGAGGATGCCATCTTCTGCCATAGGCATGTTGAAACTGCCGTACTGGTCGCCGCCCCCGGCGCTCATGCGCGACAGGGATACATGGTGCTTACGGGTGGGAATGCCATATATTTTTAACTTTCCCACCAGTTTGAACAGTTTTCTACCGGTGGTGTTGTCGGGTACTCCCCACAAGGCGCGCTGCGGGGGGTTGGAGACTATGCGCGCTGCCTGGGCATCGATCAATTCGTAGTGATAGCGCAGTCCTGCTTGCTTGAGGCGTTCTTTGTAGTCTTGTTCATACACCTCTTCGATGGCGGCGCGCATCACGCCGTCATAGCCGGGAATTACGGTGTCCTTCAGTCCGAGATAGGCGTCTCTCTTTTCGTCGATGGCGCGCTGGAAAAAGGCGTGAGCCCAGGCCCTTACCTCATCGATATCGTTAGTGGCCAGTAACCAGGGATCGCCCTTATTGACGCGGCGACGGTGCAGTTCCACCGGGTCGCCACTGCTGCCGACAAAGAGAAGTTTGAGCATGCCGGTGGTTTTGGACAGCTCATTGTGGCTGTGCTTTATGCCGCCGGTTTCCATGGTCATCACTTCGATGTCGCGGCCGATCCATTCCGGCGGGTTGACCTGCAGGTTGCGAAACTCAATATCCTCCCGGGTAATGTTGCCGCCGATGCCTTTGCGGATGGCGCCATTGGGCGATTTGGTCGCCAGTTTGTTCAGCTTTGCTTCGTCGATATCGGGGTGTTTGGCCAGCAGTTCATCCAGCTGCTGGCGGTTGACGGTCATGCCGGCGTTCTTGATCCCCACACCGTGTTTTTTCAGCGCCACTATCGCGTCAACGACAGATTGCCCGTTGGTGGTGAGGCGATTTTCCGCCGTGAGGTCGATCTCGACCAGCTCAATGTCCAGCCTTTGGGTTACAAACTGTTGCAGGATCTGCTCAAAGGCGATTTGCGCCATTTCATCCCCATGCAGGATGACCAGGGGTTTATCGACCTTGATTTTACCGCTCATTCATCCTCCAACAGTGTGCCGAAACACAACAAGATAAGCTTTTTTGGGCGCGTCATTATACGCTGATTTTATCAGGCCGCCGGGTACACGGTGTGATACTGAGCGGACTATACCAAATAAAAAGTCAGACTTATTGGGCGGGCTACAAAATCGTCTTCAGACGATACCGTAGTGATCTGCCGTCTTGTCCAGCGCCTCGTGTAATTTGTCCACCAGGGTGTCGATCTCCCCCATGCTACACACCAGCGGCGGCGCTGTGATCATAGCGTCGCCCGTTTGTCGCACCATCAAACCAGCGGCATTGGCCATATCGCGGCAGTACACCGCCCCCGCCGCATCCGACGCGAGTCGCTCGCGCGAACCCTTGTCGCTGACCAGTTCCACCGCAGCGAACATACCGAGGCCGCGCACCTGGCCTACAATACGGTGGTCTTCCAGTTCCCGCAGCCGTGCCTGGAAATGCGGTGCGATGTCAGTTGCCACGGTTTCGATGATGTTGGTGTCGCGCAGTATCCGCAGGGTGGCCAGGCCGGCGGCACAGGTGGCCGGGTGGCCCGAGTAGGTCAGGCCATGGGTGAACTCCCCCTCATGGCTCAGCAATACGTCGGCCACCTTGGTGCCTACCATGACGCCACCCAGAGGCTGATAACCATTGGTAACCGCCTTGGCGAAAGTCATCAGGTCTGGCTCCAGGCCGTAGGTCTGGCAACCGAACCAGTTGCCAGTGCGGCCGAAACCACAGATCACCTCATCCATGATCAGCAGAATGTCCCGCTCCTCACAAATACGCTTGATTTCCGGCCAGTAGGAATCCGGTGGGATGATGACGCCGCCAGCGCCCTGCACCGGCTCGGCAATAAAAGCGGCGACCTTGTGTTCACCCAGCTCGTCAGTTTTGGCTTCCAGCTCCCGTGCTACACGAATGCCGAATGCCTCCGGGGTGTCGCCGCCACCTTCTTCGAACCAGTGTGGCTGGTTGATGTGGTGTATGTAATTCAGGCCACGCGTCTGCTTGTGCATATTACTCATGCCGCCCAGGGAGGCAGCGGCTATAGTTGAGCCGTGATAGGCATTCTTGCGGCTGATAATGAGCTCTTTCTCTGGCTTGCCCAGCAGGTCGTAATAGCGGTGCACCAGCCGCAGGTTGGTGTCATTCGCCTCGGAACCTGAGCTGGTGAAAAATACATGATTGAACTGGGCCGGTGTCACTTCCACCAGCGCCCTGGCCAATTCCACCGCGCTTTGGTTGGAGCAATTAAAAAAGCTGTTGTAGTAGGGCAGTTCCTGCAGTTGGGCGTAGACCGCGTCGGCGATGCTCTTTTGGCTGTAACCCAGGCCGCAGCACCACAGCCCGGACATACCGTCCAGCATTTTGTTGCCATCGGTATCGTAGATATAGATATGTTCCGCCCTGGAAAAAATGCGGCCACCACGCCGGCTGTAGCCCTGTAGGTCGGTAAAAGGATGCAGGTGGTGTGCCTGATCGAGTTGTTGCAGGCCAGTGGCATCAACTTTGTGCATTCGATTATTCTCCCTGGCTGAAACTCATCGAGGGTGGCCCTGGGCTACCCTCAAGTGTTACAGCCGATTCATATGCAGCGTTATTTAATAGTGTGGCATAGTCGCCATGCGATGCAATTACCCCTAAAGTGGTGTCTTTATATAGATATTATTACGTCAGAGTCAATGAGCAGCACTTTAACCGGACAGCAGTGATATCTTCTGTTATTTTCCGCCTCACCACACCAATGGATCAAGGAGAACACACATGGCACAGGGCAAGAGCTGGCAAAAGCTGAATTGGCAGGATCCCTTCAGACTGGAGCAGCAACTCAGCGACGAGCAGCGCATGGTGCGCGATACTGCCCGCCAATATGCGCAGGGCAAATTGCTGCCGCGGGTACAGGAGGCCTATCGTAAGGAGGAGACCGACCCCGCCATTTTTCGCGAGATGGGCGAGCTGGGCTTATTGGGCTCGACTATTGAAGGCTACGGTTGTCCCGGTGTGGATTATATCTCCTATGGCCTGATCGCGCGGGAAGTGGAGCGGGTGGATTCCGGCTATCGCTCCATGATGAGCGTGCAGTCTTCTCTGGTGATGTATCCCATTTATGCCTATGGAACACAGCAGCAACGAGAGAAATACCTGCCCAAATTGGCTAGCGGGGAGTGGATAGGCTGCTTCGGTCTCACCGAACCGGACCATGGCTCTGACCCCGGTGGCATGGTGACCCGTGCTAAAACTGTG